>JADGBZ010000009.1 GCA_015231175.1 Magnetococcales bacterium
GTCAGCTCTACGGTCAACACCTCATTCGTTGAACGTCACAATGGGACAGATCGTCATCAGAATGCCCGTAAAGCTCGAAAAACATTAAAATTTTCTAAAGATTGGGATGTTCACAACGCATTGACGTATTTTGTCGGGTACAGCTACAATTTTTGCTGGCCGGTCCGAACACTGCGTGTCAAGGAACTGGGACGGTGGAAAGCCCGGACACCAGCTATGGCAGCAGGTTTTGCGGATCATGTATGGTCAACTGAAGAGTGGGTTTTGTTCCCGGCTAGACCAGTTAGGTCAACGTAGGACACCACCAAAAAAAAGCCTGGACAGGAAAGCCTTTGTCAGGGCTGCGCCTCGAACCCCACCAGGGCGCTGCCCTGGACCAAGACAGGGAGCCAGCCCCCTGGACCCCGATGCGTGGTCGGGTGTTGAATAGTGACTGATAGCCTTTGTCAGGACTTCGCCCCGAACCCCACCAGGGCGGCGTCCAAGGCCCTGACAAGAGGCCAGCCCCTGGATCCCGATTTGTTTTGCCCCGGCCAACGAGAGAACCCGACATATGCAACACACTTCATCCGGTCACACAACCCATCGCGCCCTGGCCGCCCTGCTGGGCGGCGGCTTCCTGCTGGGATGGGCGCTGGTCATGCACCTGATCGACGCCGCCGACCACCCGGGTGCGGAAGAAATCGCCTACCTTGCGCAGTTCGCCGTCACCGGGCTCGGCCTGGGCGGCGCCTGGCTCGTGTACCGCTGGATCCGGCACCTGGATCCGGAGGACGACCTCCACCACCCCGGCTGGCCGGATCTGGCCGCCCTATGGCTCCTGGAACGTTACGAACGCACCTTTCCCAAAGGGCCCGTCTACCCGGACCGGCCCCGCACCCGGCAGTATATCCATGCCGCCAACCGCGGATTTCACAGCTTCCTGACCGACTCCATCGTCGAACTCGAACGCCAACCGCCCCCCGCCAACAACGATGCAAACCCGTCTCATGACGCAACCCCCCTGAATATCCCCGGGTCTGCAACCCCCGACCCGGGAGCCCGCCCGCTCCCCCACTCCGCGACAACCACACCGCCCGACCAGCAGGATCCCCGCCCTGCACGAGCAACAGAAAACCTCAACGCCATGCGTCTGCGTCGTCGGCAGGCGATCTCTCCGGTCCAACCTGACGCGCCAGCCATATCCCCTGCACGAGCAGAAACACAAGCATCAAGCCCAACGAACCGAACATCTTGAAATGGACCCAGACCGACTCGTCATAACGCCAGGCTATCCAGAGGTTCAATCCGCCCGAAAAGATAAAAAAAACCACCCATGCCCGATTCAATACCTCCCACTGCGGGGGAAACAACGCCACCTGACCACCCAATAAACGCTGCACCAAAGGTGGCCGCCGACCCCAGGCGCTGAAAAAGAACACCAGCGCCAGAATCCAGTTCAACACGGTTGGCTTCAGCTTGATGAAATCCGGATCCCGCAAAATCAACGTGGCCCCGCCAAAGATCCACACCAGCAAAGTCATCCCACCCTGCACGGCGGATAGACGCCCCGTTTGCAACCACATGTATCCAGCATGGAACGTCATGCCGGCCATGAGAACCCCCGTGGCCGTGTAGATGCCATCCAGGCGATAGGCGACAAAAAACAACACCAGCGGCAACAGCTCCAGAATCAGCCGCAAGCCACTCCTGCGGACAGATGCCGTATGGACCACCACCCCTTGACCAACGTCAGCACCCACATCAGATCCCCTTTACCAATCTTTGGTCGCCTGGTGCATCTCCAAACCTGTCATGCCCCCATCACCGCGCAACCGGACCATGGCACGTTGTGCTGCACCCTCTTCGCTGTAAGGACCGACAAAAACACACGTCAACTGGCCACCGCGTACATGCACCCGGGTATAAAATCCTGGCAAGGCAAGCTGCTTGATCCGATCCCTGGCCTGGTGCAAAAATTCACTCTCACCAAAACAGCCCGTGGAGAGATAATACTCGTTCCGCCGTGGCATACGCCCCGAACCCTCTCCACCACCCATCCGACCCCGATCATCGTGGATCTCTCTCGACCCCTGGAGAGGCGCATGACTGCCTGGCGATCCCCTCGTATCGGGACTGTTTCTCCCTGTACCCTCCGGGATGACCCCGGAAGGGGTTGAGACGATCGACGCACGCGCTGGCCGTTCCAGGTTGGGTTTCTCGACCATGGCCGAGGTTGGGGGGGGCGCACCCCCCCCCTGATACGGCACCCCAGCCGACACCGGAAAGGCTGCCATCTGGTCGGAAACCTGTGTCACGGCAGAGATCGGCGCTTCGACCGCTGCATCGGACCCCTCCTGTAGCGGTGCATCGTCGATCTCGATATCCTCGGGCTCCCAAACGGGGTCATCCACCTCGCCGGACATCTCCTGCGCCTCTCCTGTGGGACCATCGACCCCCGATGCCGCCTCCCCCTGGACCACTTCCCGGGCGCCAGGCCTTGACGGCGCCCCCGCTGGACCCGTGGGAGAAACAGCACCGGCACCGCGTCCGGGCCTGTTCGACACGCCCGGCACCCGCATGGCGGCTCCGGAAGGCGGTGTGGAAACCGGCTTCCTCTCCCCCTCAGACCAGGTCTGAGGATCGCGTGCCGACTCCCCCTTGTGGGTGAAGACCACCCCCTTATGCAACGTTTCCAGGTTGCGCCGAATGGCCTTGATCAACCCATTGGCAGGGTCAGACCCATACTGCCTCCCGGCACTTGCCAGCGCCTCGTTCAACAGGAGCGATGCCTGGGCATAATCGCCGTTTTTGTAGTGCAGACGCCCCAGATTGCTCAACCACACAGCCAAACGGGCCGGCTCATTGCCATAAATGGCCCGGGCTTCGTTCAGGGCCTGCTCTCCAAGTTGGCGCGCCTGGGCCTCTCGACCGGTCCGCCAAAGCATGATCCCCAGCTGACCCCGGATCTGCGCCTTTTTCAAACGGCCCGCATCTCCCTCGATGCCAGGCCATTGCAAGGCACGTTCGTACCAGCTTTCGGCCTGGGCCATATCACCCCGCTCCGTGGCGATCTCCGCCAGGCCGATCATGGCATCCTCACGTTTGCCATCCGCCGGCGCATGGATGCGATCCAACAAGGCCAAAGCCTCCCGGAACAAGGTTTCCGCCCGATCCAACAACTTGAGTCGCTGGTAGAGACGGGCGCTGTTCCCCATGTAGTCGGCCAACAGGGGGTGTTCCCCTCCCAGGAGGCGCCGCCGCCCCTCCAACGTGGCCCGCAACACAGGCTCGGCGTCGTCCATCCGCTCATCGGCAATGTAAAAAGCCGCCAAGGCCTCCAACGCATCCACCGTTTTCAGGTGCTCCCGCCCATAAACCCGCTCCCGGATCGCCAACGACTCGCGCAACATCCCCTCGACCTTGTCCCACCGGTTATGAAGAAAATGAAGCTTGGCCGTCATGCTCAAAGCCTCGGCATGGTTGGGGTGGCCCTTGCCCCACTGGCGACGCGCCCAGGTCAAAAAATTTTCCGTGGCCTCCAGCACCTTGTTGACATCCTGCTCCTGGTGGAGAGCGTCGATCTCCGCCACCCGCTGATTCCAGGCCTCGCGATCCGACGCCGCCCATCCCGGAAGGGAACTTGCAGCCGTCCAGAGGGTCAACAATATGACCAACGATTTGGCTTTGACACTCATGACCACACTCCACCACCAAACCCGAATCCGGGCTAAACCGCGTTGCGGCCCAAAGATCGGCTCTCCGAGATCACCACAACCATGACCTGCACGACAAACCAGACCAACCCTACCACGGCCAGATAGACCGACCAACCCTCTCCCGCTGCCATCGCCACGCCCGACCCCAAAAAAATCAGGGTGCGCCACCGGCTGCCTCGGGCCAGAACCTGCCGATCCCGGGCATGAAAACCGGCGGAGCCATCCCCCTGCCGCAACCAGAGCGGCAGCAGATAACCCAACGCTCCCGTGACCAATGGAAACAGGAAAGCCATGAAAAACAGGGGAACCATCCGTGCCGGATCCATCCACCCCAAAGCGACGGGAAGCCCGGACAACATCAGAGAAAGATAACCCAGCAGCGCTCCGAACAAAGGAAAAAGCCCCCCCCCTTCAAACCAGATGCGTGGCCGGTGACGCAATACGGAGACCGCCAAATGTACAACAGGAATCAACCAACACGCCAAACCAACCAAGGAGAGAGGCCGAAACCACGCCGCCCCGACCGCAGCCCCCAGGGTACCCATCACAGCATATTTGTAATCCAGTTGCAAACGCCGCCCGGAATCAGCGTCGGTGTAGCCCCCAACCGTCGGCAGCAAAACCTGCAATGTACCCACCGCCGCCATCCCCAAAAATCCCAGCAAATTGCAATGCAGATGCACCCCGCGCAACACCAGCCAGCGCTCCGGCAGCTGTAAGCCAACCTCCATGGCCAACATGGCCACAACCAGAAACATGGCCGATCCCTGATACCAACGCAAACCCGGATGCACACCACCCAACGCCTGCCTGGCGCATTTATGCATCCAGGCAAGCAGGATCAACCCAATCAACAACCCCAATGGAGCCCCCACCAACCCGATGCGACGATCAAAACCCACGGTCAATACAGCCATAAGCCCCACTACCATGGCCAACACAGGCAACCAGGCCACCAAACCCTCGGCTTGCCGACTGCGCGTCAAAACAGATGTGAAATGGATCATCATGGCAGTCAAAAGCGGAAAAACGCCCACCCCAAGGACAATATGAACCACCAGCGCTACCGACCATGTCCCTGTCAAGGCGCCAACGCTCACAAAGCTCAACAAGGTCACAACCGCCAGAACCGCAAGGCGTTTGCCATGAACGACACCGTGCACCACTGCCGCACCTCCGCACCACTGGTTGTACCCACCCAGCCACCCCTGTCAAAAACCGTCGAACAGGCGAAGCTCTCCAGGCCAAAGCCTAAAACAAAGCCCTGGGCCTCAGCTCATTGACACCCATCACTTGCGCGGCAGTGGTCAGGCAAAACCTGGGCCATGTCTCCAGAGCGGCACGCATTGACTTTTCTTCCCGATTCAGGATCTTTATCGGCACGGGACATGCTAGCGAAGGCGAAGCTCCCCTGCTCCGCGCAGAGGAGCCTACCCTTCCCTCGTGGCGTTGGAAATACGTGACGGATCCAAGGCAGAATCATCATGGCGGAATCAGATGACGACGATGTCACCCTCGTGCATGCCCGGGGCGTCCACAGCCCCGATAAACAGGGTCAAGGAGAAGAAAGGCGGCGCTTTCCCCGGCCCCACTTCCGCTCCCCTTCGATCCTCAGCATGGCATCGGGCGCCATTCTGAAAGGAACAACGCAGGATGTCAGCTATCGTGGCATCCGCTTTCAGCCCGCCAGCAGCTCAAAACCCAGCCTCGCCGTAGCCAAGGGGGATCCAGGAGTTGTCCGCATCTCGCTCAACCCCCTGCTGCCCATCAACGCATGTTTCGTTGACATCCATTGCGTCGTCGTCCGTGCAGAAGAAGATTTTTTGGCCTTGCAAATCCAGCATGCCCCCGTCAAAACACCAACGGACCAATCTTTCCCGAAAGTCTTTGTGCGCCGCAGCAGCGGCACTCTTGAGCCAGGCTGGGAAATCCTCCCTCAGGACGCCACTCTCCCGGAAGATGTCCTCCGGCGCATGCGCAAACATGAGAAAAAATACGCCGAGCACGGCCCGGTCGCCGTGGTGTGCCGCAAACGCGGTGGCAAACCCGAAGATGACCTCTATAAATTGCACAATATTCAATATCTTAAGGAAATACAAGAGTTCGCCACCCGCGACCATGACCCCGCCAAGGTATACGACCCCCCTACCGGTTGGAGTTGACGGCTTCCAACAACGCCCCAACCGCCTGACGCACCCCCTCCGGCAGCCCCGCACAACCGGAACGCAGCTTCCCCAGCACACGCCCCTGGAGCATTTCCTCCTTCTCCCCTGACAAATTTTCCTCTGACAAAACCGGGGAGTGATTCCGGCTCGGATCCCTCTCCCCCTGGTCCACCACACCAAGACCTCTGCACCCCCTGTCGCGTTCCCACAGTACCAATCGCTCCGCACCCTGACGATTCCATGCCAGTTGGAGCGTCACGACCCGACCCTCCCCGTCCTCCCAGACGAACAGGTCAAAATCATCATCCTGAAACCAACGCCGCCAAAGCCCGCTCCCAGCTTCCTGCCAGCGACCCGATCTGATTTCCTGCAACATGATCCTCAGCCCACACACATCCCTTTCTGCGCCCTGACAAAGGCTTTCCTGTCCAAGCTTTTCTTGAAATGGTGGTGAATAGTTACGAAAACCCTCTATATGCCGCCAAATATACTGTCAAAAAAATAAGAGCAGTCGGACGTGAGTGACAATACCGCCCTATCACGCTGCATCCTGAATGGAAATCACCAATCGCTTGCCGAGCACAGCCAGGGCCTGCTCCAACTGATCCATCTTTGATTTGTGGCGGAGATCCAAAAGTCGAGATACCTGAGGCGGGTGCCACCCCAGCCTCCGTGCCAGTTCCGCCTGCGGCATTCCGGAGTTCTGCAAGGCCAGATACAACTCAACCTTGGCTGCACTGACCGCCGACAGGCTGACAGTCGGGCGGCGCTTCGCGGCAGATGGGTGCGGAATGGGGCGATTATCGGCCACAGCTGAGGATACCATTGTCTCCAATAGATCCTGCGCCATAATCAAGGCTTCATCTTCAGTGTCGCCGAAGGTCTCGGTGGCGTCCCAATCCGGGAAGATGGCGCGGATTGAACCGTCTTCTTCAATAAAATCAACTGGATAACTCAATCTGTTTTTCATTTCTTTCACCCCTCACAGATCTTTCGGATCGATACCGAGTCGACGGCATATCCTGCAGATAGTGCCGGTCGGAACACCTCTGTTGCCGTGCCTCGGGATGTGAGAAATTTTCCCATTCAGCATCACTTTAGCGTGCGAACCCTTACCATGGCTGACGTCGACCTCAACGCCCATTTTCTCCAGCTTCCGCAGGAGTTCGTTGCTGTTTATGCTGCAATATTAACAGAACTGTTAATGCCAGTCGACCACTTTCATTCGAAGGTATCTCCCATGGCTGCGGTGGAATGTCCCGTCAAAAGTACCGCCAAAGGATCTGGTTGCCAACAGACATCCCAGCACACGGCAGGATAAAAAAACCCCGTGTTTTTACGGGGTTTTTTTACATAGACCTGTAAAAATCATGACTGGTAGGCGGAACAGGGCTTGAACCTGTGACCTCCGGCTTGTAAGGCCGATGCTCTCCCAGCTGAGCTATCCGCCCCCTCCCCCCTCCCGGAGGAGTGAGGGCCTCGGGAAAAACCCTACTTGCCGTCCACGGCGTCCTTCAACCCCTTGCCGGGACGAAACTTGGGCAGACGTGCGGCAGCGATCTGAATTTCTGCCCCCGTGCGCGGATTACGCCCGGTCCGGGCCGCACGTTCGGAAATCGAAAACGTGCCGAAACCAATCAAGCTGACCGTCTCTCCCGCCTTCAGGCTGGAAGTAATACCACCCATCACGGCATCCACCGCCGACGCCGCATTGTCTTTGGTCAACCCAGCCGTTTTCGCCACATGGTCAATCAAATCTGTCTTGTTCAAGGTTCTCGCCTCCTCGGAAATGGATAAATCCAGTGATTTCAAACCGATTTTGCCTTATATCGGGTTACAACCCCTTCTGTCAAGCGGCAGTGCGGCCCTTCATACACTTTTCACAACGTGACACAACTCTGAGATCACTTCAATGGGTTATGGAGGGGGATTCGACAGGCGGCTCCGTTGGCTCCACCGCTGTCTGGACCACGCTCAGGGCATCGCCATCCTCCTCACCGGTCTCACCACCCTCACCCTCCGGTTCCTCCTCCGTCCCCTCCCGGGAAACATCCTTGGGCATATGAACCAAAGCCAAGGCCAAGACCTCATCCATGTGCCCCACAGGATGAATCTCCAGATCTTTCAAAATCGTCTGGGGAACCTCCTTGAGATCTTTGACATTTTCCTGGGGAATCAAGACATGACGAATCCCGCCCCGATGCGCGGCCAGAAGCTTCTCCTTCAGACCGCCGATGATCAGGACGCGCCCCTGCAACGTGATCTCCCCGGTCATGGCCACATCCTTGCGGATGGGAACGTTGGTCAGGGTACTGACAATGGCGGTACAAATGGCAATGCCCGCCGATGGGCCATCCTTGGGGGTGGCCCCTTCTGGAGCGTGGATATGAATATCCTTGGTTTGAAAGAAATTTTTCGGCAGCTTCCAATCTTTGGAGCGGGAACGTGCATAGCTCATGGCCGCCTGCACAGACTCCTGCATGACATCGCCAAGCTTGCCGGTGATGGTCAACTTCCCCTTGCCCGGCAATTGAATCCCCTCGATGGAGAGCAACTCACCGCCTACGCTGGTCCAGGCCAACCCCGTGGCCACGCCCACCAGATCCTTCTCTTCCGCCAAACCAAAACGGTAGGTCCGCACACCCAGGTATTTACCCAGATTGCTGGTTCCCACAGAAAAACGGGTCCGTTTTTTCTCGGTCAGAAGGGCTTTGGCCGCCTTGCGGCAAAGCGTGGCAATCTCCCGTTCCAGGTTCCGCACCCCTGCCTCACGGGTGTAATACCGGATGGTCTCCACCAATGCAGCATCCGAAAGGAGATACTCCCCTTTCTTCAGTCCATGCGCCTCCATCTGGCGCGGAACGAGATAACGCTTGGCAATATGGATCTTTTCATCTTCCGTGTAACCCGCCAGACGGATCACCTCCAGGCGGTCCAGCAAGGGACGCGGTACGGAAAGGCTGTTGGCCGTGGTGATGAACATGACCTTGGAGAGGTCAAACTCCACCTCCAGATAGTGGTCCGAAAAGGTGTTGTTCTGTTCCGGATCCAATACCTCCAGCAAGGCCGAGGACGGGTCACCACGAAAATCGGCACCCACCTTGTCGATCTCGTCCAACAGAAAGAGCGGATTGTTGCTGCCCGCCTTCTTCATGGATTGGATGATTTTGCCGGGCAGAGATCCGATATAAGTACGCCGATGACCACGAATCTCCGCCTCATCACGCACACCGCCCAGCGAGATCCGGACATAGTTGCGCCCGGAAGCATGGGCAATGGATTTGGCCAGAGAGGTCTTACCCACACCAGGAGGGCCCACCAGACACAGGATCGGCCCCTTGATCTTTTCAACCTTCTGTTGCACCGCCAAATGCTCGACGATACGCTCCTTGACCTTCTCCAGACCGTAGTGATCCTCCTCCAGGATGCGCTCCGCATCGCTCAGATCGTGTTTGAGCTCCGTGGTTTTGCTCCAGGGCAGACTCACCAGCCAGTCGATGTAGTTGCGCACCACCGTGGCTTCCGCCGACATTGGAGACATCTGCTTGAGTTTTTTCAGCTCCGAATCGGCCTTCTTTTTAGCCTCCTCGGACATTTGGGCCGCTTCGATCTTTTCCGCCAGATCGGTCATCTCATCCTTTTCGCCCTCATCCTCCCCCCGATCCCCCAACTCCTTCTGGATGGCCTTCATCTGCTCGTTGAGGTAATAGTCCCGGTGGCTCTTCTCCATTTGCCGCTTGACCCGGCCCCGGATACGCTTCTCCACCTGTAGGACATCGATCTCCTGCTCCAGGGCCACGAAGAGACGTTCCAGACGGGCCACTACGGAAGGCAGCTCCAGAAGCGCCTGCTTGTCCGCCACCTTGAGGTTCAGATGGGTCGCTGCGGTGTCCGCCAAACGCGAGGGATCCTCGATGGTCTGGAAGGTCATCAAGACTTCGGGAGGCACCTTCTTGTTCAGCTTGGCAAAAGCTTCGAATTGGCTGATCACCGACCGCATCAACGCTTCCGCTTCGTTCGGATTGTGAGCAGCATCCTCAAGCAACTGGGCTTCGGCGATGAAATGAGGTTCCTGCTGCAAAAGACGCTGGATCTGCACACGATGGGAACCTTCGACAAGAACCTTGATGGTTCCGTCCGGCAGTTTCAGCAACTGCAACACCGTCGCCAACACCCCGACCTGATAGATGTCCTCCTCCTCCGGATTGTCCGTGGAAGCATCCTTCTGCGATACCAGCAGGATGCGACGGTCGTCATCACGCCCCGAGACTGCCTCCAAGGCGCGGATGGACCGGTCCCGACCCACAAAAAGGGGGACGATCATGTGGGGAAAAACGACAATATCCCGCAAAGGCAGCAACGGCATGCGAAAAAGGGTGTCGAGGTCCATCTTTTTGGGATCCATTGCCAATCCTCCCTCTTATGCCTTGGCTTCCATGGGGGCATCCCCGTAAATCAAAAGGGGCTCCGCCTGATTTTCAATCGCCTCCCGATTGATGACCACCTCGGTCACACCGGTGGAAGAAGGTATGTCAAACATGACATCCAGAAGGACCGTCTCCAGGATGGCGCGCAAACCGCGTGCGCCGCTCTTGCGCTTGATGGCCTTGCTGGCCACGGAGCGCAGGGCATCATCCGTAAAGGTCAGTTTGACCCCCTCCATCTCCATGAGCTTCTGGTACTGTTTGATCAGGGCATTCTTGGGCTGTGTCAAAATGCGGACCAGGGCTTCCAGGTCCAGATCCTCCAGGGTGGCCACCACCGGCAGACGGCCTACAAACTCAGGAATCAAACCATATTGCAGCAAATCCTCCGGTTCCAACAATTTCAGCAGCTCATTGACCTTCCGGTCCGATCCACCCATCCGGACCTGCGCCCCAAAACCGATCCCATGGTAAAGGGCCGAACGACGCTCGATCACCTTCTCCAGTCCGTTGAACGCGCCACCACAAATCACCAGAATGTTGGTGGTGTCGACCTGTAGGTACTCCTGCTGGGGATGCTTGCGCCCACCCTGAGGAGGAACACTGGCAATGGTCCCTTCGATGATCTTCAACAGAGCCTGCTGCACCCCCTCCCCGGAAACATCGCGGGTGATGGATGGGTTGTCCGACTTGCGGGAGATCTTGTCGATTTCGTCAATGAAAACGATGCCGCGCTGGGCCTTCTCCACGTCGTTGTCGGCTGCCTGGAGCAGGCGCAGAATGATGTTCTCCACATCCTCGCCCACATAACCCGCCTCGGTGAGCGTGGTGGCATCGGCGATGGTGAAAGGCACTTCCAACAAGCGCGCCAAAGTCTGCGCCAGGAGCGTCTTGCCGGAACCCGTGGGACCAATCAACAAGACGTTGCTCTTGATGATCTCCACCTCGTCCTTGTCCACCTCCCGATTTTCCAGACGTTTGTAGTGGTTGTAAACCGCAACGGACAACACCCTCTTGGCATGATCCTGGCCAATGACGTACTCGTCCAACACCTTTTTGATTTGCGACGGGTTGGGAACGCCCACCCTCTTTTCGGCAAGCAGCGTCCCCTTGTCCTCGCGAATGATCTCCGTGCAAAGGTCCACGCACTCATCGCAAATGAACACGGACGGACCCGCAATCAGCTTGCGCGCCTCGTGCTGATTCTTGCCGCAGAAAGAACAGTGCAAAATGCTGCCCGACTCGGGGGGATTCTTGTTGCCCATGGATCTTTCTTCAAACCTGTGCCGATGGATGGATCCGATACCAGGCCGCCGTCATGGATGGCAGCAGCTCGCCGCCGTCATGGATGGCAGTGGCTCCTCAAGTCTCGGCGTTTTCGGGCAGCTCCCGCCGCATGATGACCCGATCCGCCAGACCGTACTGACAGCACTCCTCACTGGTCATGAAATAATCCCGCTCCACATCCTGAGCAATGCGCTCCAGAGGCTGGCCCGTATGGTCGGCCAGGATATGGTTCAGACGCTCCCGCATGCGCAACATCTCCCGGGCGTGGATCTCCACGTCCGTGGCCTGCCCCTGATACCCGCCCGAGGGTTGATGAATCATGACGCGGGAGTTCGACAAAACAAGACGCTTCCCCTTGGCGCCAGCCGCCAACAACAAGGCACCCATGCTGGCCGCCTGGCCAATGCACAGGGTACTGACATCGGGGCGAATGAACTGCATGGTGTCGTAGATGGCCATCCCCGCCGTGACGACGCCGCCAGGGCTGTTGATGTAGAGGTGGATATCCTTCTCCGGGTTCTCCGACTCCAAAAACAGCAGCTGCGCGACCACCAGATTGGCACTGGCGTCGTCAATCCCTCCGACGATGAAAACGACCCGCTCCTTCAACAACCGGGAGTAGATGTCGTAAGCCCGCTCGCCCCGGTTGGTGGTCTCTATGACCATGGGAACCAAATTCATCGGTGTGTCCCTTTCCTTGTGTCGCACCGCGTCCCTGAAACATCTCTAGCCGGTACAGTACGCTACACCCCCCGCAAGTTCAATGCCATGCTTGTCACACGCCAGCCCAAGCCCACCACAGCCGGCCTCCACATGTCAGAAACCATCGCCCAGGTGCAAACACTCAAACCAGCCAGGAACCATTAAGCATGTTCGGAATTCAATTGGCAACAGCTTTCTGCCGTTCCTTCAACTCCTCCAGGGTGCAAGGCTCCTCGGTGACCTCCCCATGTTCCACAAGCCAATCCAGAACCTTGTGTTCCAGCACGATGCCGACAATCTCCTCGCGCCGCTCCCGATTTTCTTCAAAATACTTGCGCATCTGCTGCGCATGCTCACCAAACTGGAGCACCATCTTGTCCAGATAGGCAGAGATGGAAGCTTCGTCGGCCTGGATGGACTCCTTCCGGGAGATGGCGCCCAACAACAGCCCCAGGGTAACCCGCCTCTCGGCGTCCGGGCGTTGCTGCTGGCGAACTTCCGCCTCGATGACCGCATCCCGTTCCGGCGACTGCCCGGTCTTGGCGCGTTGCACCAAACCCTCCAACTCCCGATCCACCAACTGGCTGGGCAACTCAATCTGGTTTTCGCGCACAAGGACATCCAAAACCTGCCGCCGAACGACCTGCTCCACCAGATCACGGGCAGATTCTTCCAGCTGGTTGCGCACATTCTGCCGCAACTGCGCCAACCCACCTTCCTTGACGCCGGCCTTGACGGCGATGTCGTCGTCCATGGGTGGCAGCTCCGGTCGCCGGACCTCCCGCACCTTGCAGGCAAACCTGGCTTCCTTCCCGGCCAGCTCGTGGTGGTGATACGTTTCGGGAAAAGTCACCGCAACCACCCGCTCCTCGTCCGCCACTGCGCCCAGCAACTGCTCCTCAAACCCCGGAATAAACCGGCCACTTCCCAGAACAAGGCTGAATCCTTCGGCTTGTCCCCCTGAAAACGGCTGGCCATCCACGCTGCCATCAAAGTCGAGCAAAAGCTGATCCCCGTCAACAGCCTGACGACCCGCCTCTGCATGATAAGTGGCAAGGCTCTCGCGCATCTGTTCCAGAATCCGGTCGACATCTGCGTCGGCCAATGTCACCCGAGGCCGTTGCACAGAAATCCGCTGATAATTTTTGGGTTCCACTTGGGGATAAACCTGCAACGTGGCGGTATAGACAAACGCCTCGCCGCGCTGAATGTTCCCCAGGTTGACTTTCGGCATATCCACCGGCAACAGCGACTCCTGCTCCAGGACTTTCAGGTAGGAGCCTTTGAAAAGCTGTTCAGCCACACCAGCCTTGACCTCCTGGCCAAAACGCGCCTCCAAAAGGTGCCGAGGAATCCGGCCAGGACGAAAGCCCGGCATGCGCACCGAGTGGGACAGACGGCCAAACTCGGCATCCAGCAAAGAAGTCACTTCGCTGTCTGGTATGCGAACAACAACCTGCCGATCAAAAACACCGCATTTCTCAACCGTAACTTCCATGTTCTCTCTCGCCGCAATGGTGAATGGTTGTGGCCGCAGGTGATGGTGCGAAAGGGGGGAGTTGAACCCCCACGCCTTACGGCACTGGATCCTAAGTCCAGCGCGTCTGCCAGTTCCGCCACTTTCGCAAGCCGGCGGGCAACACGGGAGTGGGCGCGGCCAAACAGAAAAAAACAGCCCGGTCCTGCCAAAAACGACCGGGCTTGCGCCTCAGAAAAACTTGGGGCGAACGACGAGGCTCGAACTCGCGACCGCCGGAGCCACAATCCGGAGCTCTACCAACTGAGCTACGTCCGCCATAATGCACAATCAAGGCCAAACCACACCATCCACCCGGTCTCGAACCACGATCCGCCGTGGCGCGCCCGGCAGGACTCGAACCTGCAACCTACGGCTTAGAAGGCCGTTGCTCTATCCGTTGAGCTACGAGCGCCTGGACCGCCGGATACCCCATCGCAACCCATGACCCGGGACCGAATCCCGCCGCACAAACGTCCATCGTCAAGCAATGGTCGGGGTGAGAGGATTCGAACCTCCGGCCCTCGGTTCCCAAAACCGATGCGCTACCAGACTGCGCTACACCCCGGGCAAACCCGCAAAGCCGATGCCTGTCCAGCCAAACGGGGAGGCAGCATACGCCATTTCCCCATCCCAGGCAAGGTGGCAGTCGGAAAATTGCTCATCGGATGTATGCAACCTCCTTGCCGTTTGGCCGCACCACCCCCGGCAACTCTTGCTCCATGGCGACCATGCAGCTCCCTTCCACCTCGATCACCCATCCGATCGACACCATTCCCGCAACTGGCATGTATATTGCGATCAAAAAAACAAATGCGGTGGAGAAGGTCACTCTCGCCAATCATCGACCACTCCCCCTTGCGCACGCCCGCGCCATGGACAACAAAAAAAATGGGGTCTGCCACCATGAAAAGCTCCGCCTCACGCCTACCTTCCGCTTCCCCCCCTGCATCCGCGGGCATGTCGCGCTACCTGAGAATGGTGGATACCGCCGACGACATGTCAGCCAAACCGTCCATCCGGGAAATCCTGCCGGACTGGACCATCGGCCATCTCCACTCCCGCAACATCCCGGACGCCGAGGTCGAACTGTTCGCCGATCTGATCCACCGCGCACGCACCAACACCACCCACAACAGCGCCCTGGGCTTTCTTGCGACCCTCTCCCGGCGGGAACTCCTCATCCTGACCAGGGTTCATGACCTGACCCAGCCTCTCCGAATCGAAACCCTGGACGAGGCCCAGGCCATGCACCTGCTGAACCCGTTCGCCGTGGCCCCGGGACAACTTCCCGCCACCACCTTCCCCCCTCCCAACGCCCCCGCTCCGGTCCATCGTGCCTGGTCCGAAGCCACAACGGGTCAAAACAGTCTGGAACTGCTCGACAGTATGGCCCCTTTCCTGGCGCAAAGCGCTGCCAACAACACCCTCTACGATGCACAAAACAACCCCATCGGTTGCATCTCTCCAGCCGATTCGAACTACTTCGATATCTACACCGAGGAGAGCTTCTCCTACCTGGACCAGATCACCTTCCTCATGGAAGCCCTGAAATTTTGCCGGCCATTCCTGGAACCCAACACCTACCTCAAACGCAGGGGATTCCTGCTCCACTATCGCCTGGCTCTGAGCGACGGACTCTACGTTTGATCCAATACGGCGTGAAAAAAAACAGGCGATCCCGATGGATATACAAACACCCCCCTCCCCATTCCTCAACCCGTCCGCCAACAGGTCGTATCAGGCAACACACGGCGGATTCCTGCCCCCGCCCGATACCCGCATCGACACGGCAACATCCGGAACCTTTGTCCGTGACAAGGTCACCCTCCACGCAGCAGATTCGGTACGCCAGGTTGCCGACCAACTGGCGGACCAGAGCCTGGCCAAGGTGCTGTTGACCAAAATTCCATCCGATGGCCACAGCATGCCCACGGGAATGCCACTTCATATCGATGTCATGGCCTGATACAAAATGCGAAAAATGAGTCTGGTCAGTACCCTTGCAAAAAAAGCCAGTACGTGGAGACTGTTCAGCACACTTTTCGCCTTTCCTTTCTCAGGCATGCTGTCGGGCTGGCACAAATGCCTGTAACGCTGCCCTGACCTCCTCCACCACATCCCCCCACACATGGCTGCGTTCCTGCCAAAAAAGCCGCATGACCCCTGGATACCAGGGGGAGTCGGGGCGCGGCTCCAACCAACGCCAATCCGTGCCAAAACAGGGCAGCATCACCCAGGCAGGCTTGCCCAGGGCCCCCGCCAGGTGCAGTACTGCCGTATCCACCCCGATCACCAAGTCAAGTTGTGCCACAATGGCCGCCGTATCGGCAAAATCCCGCACCTGCGCTCCCAAATCCACCACAGGTTGCCCAGGCAGATGCACACGCTCCGGTCGATCCGCCAAACCAGTCTGTAGACTGATCAACACCACACCCGGCACCTGCCACAGCGGCGCCAACGTCGCCAAACCTGGCAAGGAGCGGTGAGCATCGTTCAAATGCCCCGGATTTCCCTGCCATACCAGACCGACGCGACACCCCCCCTGCGGCATCCGCTCCGCCCACCAGGCCATCCGTTCCGGCGAAGGGTGCAGATAGGGCAACGTCGCCGGAAGATTGTCCAGCGTGATGCCAAGATGCAAAGGAATGCTAAGCAACAAGGTCCAGGCGTCATGCTGCGGCATCCCGTCAACATCCAGATCATCCTGTGTCAAAACCCGATCCACTGCCAACCCTTCAGCAAACAACGGCAACAAAGGTTTTTTGCATACCACGGTCAGATACTTGACACCCAACGCCTTGAGCAGGGGCAAGAAACGACAAAACTGTATCTCGTCGCCATAACCCTGTTCCTGCAACACCAGCAAGCTCTTGCCGTTAAGATCCTCGCCACGCCATTGCGGAAAAGGAAGATCGGGCAGAAGCAGAATCGGCTCCTTTTTTCCCACGTTGTAACGATTTTCATAAAGCGGCCACCCCTCGGCAAACCGGCCCTGGCTCAGCAAGGTGAGGCTCAAGAAGAACAAAGCATCGGCATCCTGGGGCCGCCGGCGCAAGGCCTCCAGGTAAGCCGTGATGGCCTCCGGATAGCGGCGCTGTTTGTCATACAATCCCCCCAGGTTGAGATAACCAACAACCTGCTCAGGTCGCATACATACCGCCTGTAGGAAACAGGTCTCAGCCTCATCATAACACTCTAGTTTCTCAAGTAAATTCCCATAATTATTACTGGCATCGACATCATCGGACCGCAAGCGCAAAGCCTGTTGCAACGCCGCCTCGGCCTCAACCAGACGCCCCTCGCCATGCAACAAACTGCCAAGATTGCTGTACGCCTCGACAAAATCCGGACGCAAACGCAATGCCTCCCGGTAGGCCTCCTCGGCCTCCCGGTACCTTTTGCGCGTCTGCAACAGGTTACCCAAATTTAAACAAGCCTCGGGATAGTCCGGTCGCAGGCGCAACGCCGTGCGAAAAAATGCCTCGCCTTCGTCAAAACGTTGTCGATCATGCAGCAAAATCCCCAGATTGTTGTGCATATCCGCCCCATCCGGAGCAAGCACCAAGGCCCGCCGCCAATACCCCTCCGCAGCAGCCAACTCCCCGGTGCGTACCGCACAAATGGCCGCCAGATTCAACAACGGTGCATGGTCAGGCTCTTGCGCCAATCCCAACCGAGCCGCTACCAGGGCCTCGGCTGCCTCTCCTGCCGACAGCAAGGCCGATACCTGGTCGAAGAAACAAGGCACAGGTTCCCATGGCAGGTCAGGTGGCTGCGATGAAGGTAGCTGCGGTGAAGATCGTTTTTTGTGGGTTGGCTTGAGAGAACTCATCTAAATCACACCTCAACGACCGAGATACAACGCCCATCTCCACAATGACCGACTCCTGACAAGAGCATCCAGAATCGGTGCCAAACCGTAAATCGTCAATGTTATGTCGATCTTGTGTCGATCCATGGTTTACTTGACGGATTGACGATGATAAATGGATGGTTCTGCGGCAAACGAAAAGGCGATTTCGTCATCGGTCACACCGTCTTCAAAAACCAGCAAAAAAATGAACTCTGAAGACAAGGAAAGGGTGCTGCGCGTCAAGGCCGAGTATGAAGGAAGGCAGAAAATAAAAAATCCTTTCATCGTGATGCTTTCATCCTCGATACCACCGAAAACATTTGCGTCCGCATGAAAGAAAATGGCATTACCAGGGCAGAACTTGCCGATCGTCTTGGGAAGAGTGAATCCTTTGTGTCCCAGGTGCTGAGCGGCCATCGCAACATGACCCTGGAAACCTTGGCTGATATCGCCTACACCCTGGACCTGAAAGTGAAAGTTGATTTCGGACGTGACGATTGGGTGGGCACTGAACCCTTGAAACACCCCGGTCAAACACTTTGACATGAAAGCCTTTGTCAGGGCTTCGACCCGAACCCTGTGAGAAAAGCCAGGATATGAAAGCCCTTGTCAGAGCTTCGCCCCGAACCCTGTGAGAAAAGCCAGGATATGAAAGCCTTTGTCAGGGCTTCGCCCCGAACCCCACCAGGGCGCTGCCCTGGACAAAGCCAGGGAGCCAGCACCCTGGACCCCGATGCGTGGCCCAGTACTCGAAAAATCAGGATATGAAAGCCTTTGTCAGGGCTTCGCCCCGAACCCCGCCAGGGCGCTGCCCTGGACAAAGCCAGGGAGCCAGCACCCTGGACCCCGATGCGTTATCGTCACACGATTGACCGTTTCCCCACATGCACGCCCGGTTCCGGTTGCCTCCAGCTTAAACCGTGCCGACGAAACAAAGTCTCCAGACTGCGACAGGTATGCAACACGGCCAAACCATTGCGCGGCGTATAGGCCGGAAAGACCAGAGCATTGGCCTCCTCGGGGGCCGCATCCAGGGCAAGCAAAAGCGTGCCTCCGGGCGCCAGAATGGCAGTCAACTCCTTGAGAAAAACGTCGGGCCAGGGGTGACGGTGCAAAGTATCGACCAAAACAATGACCCCAAAAGGCGCCAAATGGCTGACGAAAGGCAAAAGTTCCTGGAACGGTTCCCGACACAACAACTGCCAGCCCCCTCCCTTTTCGCTGCCCTCCCAAAATTCAATTACGCTGTCGATGACCAGAATTCGGTGAGCGTCCGGGCCAGGAGCCAACCAGGTTTGTAAAATGGTCCACAAGCGTTGCCGTGGATCGGCGCGACCCGGTGCGGCCAAAGTACGCAAGGGGTCAACGGCAGATTGATGCAGACGGGCAGGTTCCCACAGGTCAAAAAAGCGGGTCATCCGGCAACCACAGCGCGGACAGTGATAATAATCCACCGGCGTCCCGGCATGGGGCAGATGCAGGCCAACAGCATCGGCCTGGCAACGGGAAAAATCCACCGCTGCCGCCCAACGAGCGTGCGCCTTGCAACACCGACAGGCCATCTCTTCCTGCAAGGGGGGCTGGGGTGGAAAAAAAATACCGGTTGGCCAACGCCATGGCGAACCCTGCCGTAAGGGATCCCAGGCAGCAGGATCACGAGCGGAATGAGCCGACTGGACGGCAACAGTCATTGGGGTTGCCGTCCAAACCTCCCACGCCGCAACAACCCGATCCATCACCTCCGACCAATCATCCGGGGTCTGCTGGCGAAACAACCGCATGCTCGGATACCAGGGTGAATCCGTGCGCTCCAGCAACCAGCGCCAATCGGGTACCCGAGGCAACAGGGTCCAGACGGGTCGGCCCAACGCTCCGGCCAAATGGGCCGTGGCCGTATCCACCGTCACAATCAGGTCCAATGCCATCATGGCGGCTGCCGTGGCGGCAAAATCCACCAATACGTCACTGACCTCCAACACACCGGACTGAAGGATCTCCGGCGACGGTTTGGGAAGTTGCAACGATACCAGAGTCGCATCCGACAACCGGCATAAGCGGGAAAAAACCGGCCAGGGTATCGAACGCCGCCGATCATGCGCATGGGTCGGGCGACCTGCCCAAACCACCCCAACGGCCCAGCGTGTCGTCACCGCCTGGCGCCGCCAGGAGCGCCACCGCTCCACTTCAGCAGGGTCGGCCCACACATAAGGAACCGGCAGCGCAGCAAGCAGGGCCAGATCCGCACCCACCAATCCGGGCAAGTCGCTGACCGGAACCTGCCAATCAAATGGCCCTGCTGCAACCGGATTGCTGACCACCGGCGCCTCACCCGGCAAACTCAGCAACAAACGCTGCAAAGGGGGCGAACACCCTACCACAATCTTCCCCTCCCCCCTTGTCCGCAGCAAAGGAATGAAGCGGGCAAACTGAAGGGTATCGCCAAACCCCTGCTCACCAAACACCAACAGGGTTTTTCCAGCCAGGTCACCCCCCTGCCAATACGGTTGGGCCATCCCGGGAAGCAATTTCCTGGCATACTCCATCCGGTAACGCCAGGCATAGCGCGCCCACCCCTCCGCAAACCGGCCCAACAACAACAACAACTGTCCCAACATAAAGTTGGCTTCAGGTTGATCCGGCGCCACGCTGAGCAGGGTGGAGAGAACCTCCCGGGCACCATGAAAGGAGCCGTTCTCCCACAGATGCGCGGCAAGATCGTAACGCAACTGCAAATCCTGGGGCGCCCTGCTCAAAGCCGCTGTCAGGCGCCGTTGCTGATCGTCGTTGGACATTCGATTGAAAAACTGGGATGGAGGTCCAGGAGGAAGGGCTGCGCCCTTCCTCCTGGTGGGGTTCGGGGCGAAGCCCCGACAAAGGCTTTCATATCCTGGCTTTTCTTAAAAGAATACGTAACTATTCACCACCCGCCAACGAATCGGGGTTCAGGGGGCTGGCTCCCTGGCTTAGTCCAGGGCAGAGCCCTGGCTTTGTCCAGGGCAGCGCCCTGGTGGGGTTCGGGGCGAAGCCCTGACAAAGGCTTTCACATCCTGGCTTTTCCTGCAAGGGGGGCAAATAGTTACAAAAATACTGAAACAGTTACGGTTTCTCTTGCAAGGACGCCGAATGGTCAAACCATTTTTTTCCGGTGGCGCCGGGCTGTTTCACGGTCGGCTGACCGGATTGGGTTGAAAGCCAGCCAACTGTAGGAGCCGCTGCCCCGTCACCCCCATGACCCACTGGATGAAGGTCGCCACATCTCCCTTGGGTTTTCCGAGGGTATAGAGGAAAAGGGGGCGTGTCAGGGGATAGGTACGGGCATTCACCGTCTCTGGACTTGGCGCCAGGCAGGAACCGCCCGTCCCCTGCATGAGGCACAACGGCTTGACCTTGCCCCCAACAAATGCCATGGCCGTAAAACCGATCGAGCAGGGGTTGGAGGCCACATGCTGGACCAGATCCCGGCTGGTCATGAAAGTACCCAGTTCCCGGCCCATGCGCCGCTTGTCCCGCATCAGTAAATCCCGCATGAAGGCGTAGGTACCAGACTTGTTTTTCAAGCTGAGCAGGCCGAGGCGCTGGCCTACGCAACCGGGCACGGTCACTCCCAGGTCGGTCCAGCGCCGAATGTGCGGGTGTATCCCGAAAATGTCACCCAACTGCTCGACATGGACCCCCTTCAGGGGGTTGTCGGGATGAACGATGAGAACCACCGCATCCCAGCCAACAATCGTCTCCACCGGCTCGTCATGGCCCCGTTTGACAGCCAATTGCTTCTCCCGGATGCGAATGGGACGGGAGGAAGCCGCAATATCCACATGGCCATTGATCAGGCTGGCAACCCCGTTATCGGCGCCCCTCCCCTCGACGGACAGAAGCACGCCGGGATACTCGGCACGAAACCCTTCGGCCCATCCATAAAGCGCCTCGGCCATGGTCTCGGAACTTCGGATGCGTACCCGGGCAACGGTCTCATCCTCCCCGGCCCAGGCCCAGCCGCCCAAGCCACCCGACCCGAACGTCAATCCGGCCAAGAGAAGCAACCAGAGGTTTTTCACATCCATCCTCCGTAACCCGCCGTGGGCATTCCAGTGGTACAGGGAGAGACTGCTGGACGAAAATTCGGGACCAAGAGCCCATCACCGCCAGAATAGCACGATCCCGGGATGCGGAGCAACACGACGATCACCCACCGAACCCTGGGCCATGCATCCCATTGCAGAAATTCCTCTGGACAAACACACCGGCTAGCACGAGAATCAGGGGTTCGTCCTGGATCACCAGCATCAGCCCTGTCAGGATGCCAGACGGTGAAATCGGAACACACGGTCAACCACTTTCGCCAAATCATTCTCTGGCCCCTGCAATTGATGCCCCTGGCAGACAACGCCGGACAGCACCACTGGGAACTGCTGGAACAAAACCGAAGCGACAGCCCATGGCGCCGGGTCGAAAACAAATTCACCGGCAACAAACGCAGCGGCGGACCGGGATTTCAGGAGAGGTATTACAAAGAGTTTGTCACCTTCCCCCCTTACGTACAGCGCTTTCTCTATGGCGAAAGCCGCAGCCTGAACATGCCCCACACCGAGGATCCCCCGGGAGACTCCGCCTTAAAAATATTCCGAAGGCACGACGTGGCAGCCTTGCGTCTGACCTTGCATACGGACGCAGCCCCCATCCTGCTGGCAGTCCCCTTCGTTGGCCTCTATTTTTTTGACGACATCGATGTCGTCTTCCTCAAAGTCGAGGTGACGGCCAGCCACCTCCCTCTCACCACCGTCCGCGACATCATGTATCGTTTTGGACGCGCCTATCCAACAGGGTGGGACGATGTTGGCCAGGGGGTCCATAACGCGGCCAAAGTCGAGTGGCTCGCGACGGATGGCCATTGCATCGCCTCGTCCGATTTCGACAACCGGGATAAATTTCTCTCCTTCACCCGTTGGCATCGTGCGCCCTGTTCGTCATCCCATTGGGCCTTTCTGCTGCGCCCCCTGGCCCTGGATCCCTCCGAAGAGGTGGGCGAGATCCGTTACCGGCAGATCGAACACCACCGCATGCCACTGATGGCCTATGTCGCCGTCGATGACCCCCGCAGCATCTCCCGGGAAGAGTGGATCCGCCTTGGTCTCATCGCCACCCTGCACCCGGAAGAGCCCATTCCCATCCACGATTCGGACGTGACGGAATTCAACATCCGCTATTGCTACGACCGCTTCTGGACCAATACCGATACCGGCTCCAACACCCGCTACCTGTGCAGCGGACGCGCCCTCATCGTGGTCGGCGATGCCCGCGAAAGCTATTTTCTCAACAGCGATCGCGGCATCCTGGCCCATTTCCGGCACCAATACTTCATTCTCTTCCTGATTGCCCACCTGCATCGAGCCGCCCTGTTGATTTTTTCCGACCGCCTGGTCGACGCCATCCACGACATGGATATCAAACAAGCCAG
Organism: Magnetococcales bacterium; assembly: GCA_015231175.1. Taxonomy (NCBI): domain Bacteria; kingdom Pseudomonadati; phylum Pseudomonadota; class Magnetococcia; order Magnetococcales; species Magnetococcales bacterium. The sequence goes on from JADGBZ010000009.1 coordinate 23,104, forward strand.
CTCCGTCAACAAATTCCGGCAACGGATTCATTCCAGTTTCGATGCATTCCTGCGTTTTACCCATCGCTACTGGTTTCATGAAATCTCTGAACGCCCACACATGCAAAGCCTCTTTCGCCTCTGCTCCAACTGGCTGGGCAACGACGCCCTTTATGACGAGGTCAAGGAAGAGTTGCGCGATATGAGCCAATATCTCGACAGCGACGCGCAACGCCGCCAATCCACCACCGTGGTGCGCCTGACTGTCGTCACCACCATCAGCCTGGTCGGCACAGTGGCCACCGGCTTTCTGGGCATGAACATCATCGATGAAGCGAATGCACCCATCCTGCTGCGTTGGAGTTATTTTTTCCTCACCATCCTGGGAACGGTGGCATTTGTGTTGTTTTCCATCATGAAATCCAGGCGGCTCTCCGAACTCATGGATATCCTCTCCGACAACCGCACCCCTTTGCGCACACGCTTTGCCCTGATCGCCGCATCCTCCCGCCAACCTCGCCCATAGCCCCTCCTCCCAGGCCGGTGCATTTTCCTGCATGCAAACGCAAGCTCGCCGTGGACTGTTGGTTCAGGAAGGCCTATCTTTATCGCCCGGTGTGCGATGCGTAAGTCGTGACATGCTACCCATTCCCGATGACGGATCAACCATGGTCCAATTGCGTCCTGCCTGCGTGGCGGATATCCCCAACATGGAACAGATTGAAAGGGCCTGTTTTGCGACGGATCGCCTGGCCGGGAAACACTTCCGCCACTTGTTGACGCGTGGCCATGCCATCACTCTGATCGCCCTGTTGGCGACACGAATTCAGGGCTACGGCCTGCTGCTTCTGCGCCGCAACTCCCGCTCTGCCAGACTTTATTCCCTGGCGATCCATCCCGCTGAGCGCCGGGCGGGCCTTGGCCGAATCGTGCTGTCCGGTCTGGAAGAGATCGCCATCTCCCATCAACTGACAAGTATCCACTTGGAGGTTCGTGTCGACAATGCACCAGCCATCGCCTTCTACCACGGCCTGGGCTACCGCTCATGCGCGATCCTTGCCGGCTATTATGCCGACCACCAGGATGCCTACCGCATGAAAAAAAGGCTGGATGACAAACACTGAAACCATGGGCACTCCCACCAAACACCGTTACACCATCGTCGTTGACCGAAGCCCGGACTGGAAATGGAATCCCGAGGGTTTTCATATTCTGACAGCGGATGACTTCCTGGCCCAACCCCTGGTCCAGGCCAAATCCGCCGGCCCTGGCCGCATCATCAATCTATGCCGCGACTACCACTACATGAGCGGCGGTTATTACTGCTCGCTCCTGGCCGAGGCCCGGCGGCAACTCCCCATGCCAACCATGGCAGACATTCTGGATCTCTCCGGGAAAAAGCTCTACGCCTTCGCCCTGCCGGAGCTGGAAGCATCCTTGACCCGCATCCTGAAACGTCTGGCCGACCCGCCAAGCCAGGATTTCTCTCTGCATGTCTTTTTCGGTCATGTGGACGACGCCCGGTTCCGCATCCTCGGCGACAAGCTGTTCGATACCTTCCGTTTCCCCCTCATCAAAATACGCATCCGGCGCAAAACCAAACGTTGGGCCATCACCTCGATCCGTCCCCTGGGATTGCATCAAGTCTACACGGCGCAAAGGGCCTTCTTTGAAACCAGCCTGCGCAGCTATACCCGAGCCCCCGCCCGCCCCAAAGCCAATCGGGTGCCGGAGTTGTACAATCTGGCCATTCTGCATGACCCCCACGAAGCCCTTCCCCCTTCCAATCCCAAGGCCCTGGAGAGATTTATCCGTGTCTCACGCGCCCTGCGCATGGAAGTGGAACTCATCACCCGCAAGGATTATCACCGCATCCCCGAGTTCGACGCCCTGTTCATTCGCGAAACCACTGGCCTGAATCACCACACCTTCCACTTTGCCCGTAAAGCCGAACAGGAAGGACTGCCGGTCATCGACGACACCAGCTCCATCATCCGCTGCGCCAACAAGATATTTCTCTTTGAACTGCTCTCCAGCCATGGCCTGCCCACGCCAAAATCCATGTCCCTGGACCGGTTTTTCTTCAATCTGGAACGGATCACCGCCATGGAGGAGTGGCTCGGATATCCCATGGTCCTGAAAGTGCCGGATGGCTCCTTCTCACGCGGCATCCACAAAGCCAACAATCGCACCGAACTCGAAGAACACGCCGCCCGCCTGTTCGTGGAGTCGCGCCTGATCCTGGCCCAGGAGTACATGTATACGGCTTTCGACTGGCGCATTGGCATCCTCAACGGTCGACCGCTCTTCGCCAGTCAATACCACATGTCCCGCAACCATTGGCAGATCTATCGCCACCGGCCCGACGGCTCGGTGGCGGGAGGTGGTTTCCGCACCATGCCGGTCGAAGAGGCCCCAGCCGATGTCGTCGAAACCGCGCGCCGCGCCGCCACCCTGCTGGGAACCGGATTGTACGGCGTCGATCTCAAACACAACAACCGTGGCGTCCACGTCATCGAGGTCAACGATAACCCCAATATCGACCATGGCATCGAAGACAAGGCCATCAAAGATCTCCTGTATACCCGCATCCTGAAAGAGTTCATCGAACGCATTGAGGCTGGCCGACGAGGATAGTACCTGCACACGCCGGCTAAAAGATCGCTTCCGGAGAGCCTGACCCATGTCCGATCATCGCAAAGCTCGGCAAAGACATGTTCAGCACGCATCCACTTCGTCGCCAACACCCGTCCGACAATCGGCCTTCGACCTCTATGCCGAAGGCAAGCTGGCCGCAGCCTTGGCAACGGCGGAGATCGCCCTGCGTGCGCACAGACAGGATGTCGACCTGCTGAACCTCGCCGCCTATTGCCATGGGCAGTTGGGCAACCCGCAGCAGGCCTTGGACCTTTGGCAACAGGCCCTCCGGATCAAGCCAGATTATGCCGATGCCTATTTCAATATTGGCAATTTTTTGAAACAACTCGGCCTTGTCAAAGAAGCCGAAGCAGCCCTCCGCCAGGCCCTGCACTTCAAGCCCAACCATGCGGACTTCCACAACAATCTGGGCAACCTGCTGAAAGAACAGGGGCGTCTCGACGAGGCCGAGACCATCTACCGGCAGGCCCTGCACCACCAACCAGACCACGCCGATCTGCATGCCAACCTGGGGGTACTCCTCAAAAAACAGGCTCGCTTCGAGGCGTCCGAGCTGGCCCTGCGACAGGCCCTGCGCATCCGCCCGGATCACGCCAACGCCCTCTACAACCTGGGAAATCTTTTGCAGGAACAAAACCGCCTTGCCGAGTCGGCAGAGGCCTACCAACAGGCGCTGCACCACCACCCAAACCATGTGGATGCGCTGAACAATCTGGGCAGCGTTTTGCACAAACAGCACAATTTTGCCGCAGCCGAGACCACCTACCGGCAGGCCTTGCAGATCAGGCCGGAAGATGCAGATATCTGCAACAACCTCGCCAACCTCCTGAAAGAGATGCAGGCCTGGGAGGCCGCCGAGGCCCTCTACCGGCAGGCCCTGCGCAGCAGACCCAACCAGGCCGATCTGCACTCCAACCTGGGTGTCCTCCTGAAAAAACAGGCCCGCTACGCCGAGGCGGAACACGCCTTCCGGCAAGCCCTGGCCATCAGGCCGGATTTCGCCCATATCCACTACAATCTGGGCACGCTCCTGCAAGAGACCCAACGCTTTGCCGAAGCCGAGTCCGCCTATCGGCAAACCCTCCTGCACATGCCCGATCACGCCGATGCCCACAACAATCTGGGCAATATTCTGAAAATTTTCAAACGCTACGATGAGGCCGAGGCGGCCTACCGACAGGCCATGCTCTGCCGGAACAACTTTGCCGAAGCCCTCAGCAATCTGGGCTCCCTCCTCCAGGATATGCAACGTTTCGACGAGGCCGAAGCCGCCTATCGGCAGGCCCTGCACCTGCAACCCGACAACTCCGGCGCTCACAACAATCTGGGCGTTCTCCTCCTGGATGTGGGGCAACCCGATGCAGCCATCCTCTCCTTCCGCCAGGCCATTGCCATACAGCCGAATCTTGTAGCGGCCCACCGTCACCTCGCCTTCACCAAACGGTTCAAACAAAGCGACCCGGACCTGTTGGCCATCGAAAAACTGTTGTCACAAGAGGCCCTCTCCGATGGAGAGATGGCCCAGTTGCACTATGCGATCGCCAAAGCCAAAGCGGATCTCGGCACCTTCGATGAGGCCTTCTCGCACTACCTGCAAGGCGCCCGTTTGAAACGCAGGGAGTTCGATTATCATATCACGGAAATTCAAAGTTATTTCAATGCCATCACCCTCCGTTGCACGGCCAGGTGGATCGAAACGCATGCCAGGAAAGAGCGATCCGGTCCCATTCCGGTGTTCATCGTCGGCATGCCCAGGTCCGGCACCACCCTGGTCGAGCAGATTCTTGCCAGTCACCCCCTGGTCCACGCCTCGGGTGAACTGGAATTTTTTCGGAAGATGATCGATGAACACTACCTCCGCCCCGAACAAACCTGGCCCGACTGGCTGGAGAGTCTCTCCACGGAAGAGTTGGCGCAACTGGGCCAAAAATACCTGCAAGCCTTGACGCAGCCGGCACAAGGCAAAAAGTGGATCACCGACAAAATGCCAAGCAACTTTCAATATCTTGGCTTGATAGTGGCTGCCCTGCCCCAGGCACGCATCCTTCATGTCCAGCGGGATGCCGCCGACACCTGCCTCTCCTGTTTTACCAACTATTTTACCCATGGACAGGCCTTCTCTTATGACCTGACCGAACTGGGCATGCACTATCGCGCCTATGCCGGCCTGATGGACCATTGGCGCAGCGCCTTGCCACCCAACCGGATGTGGGAGATCCGGTACGAACAGTTGATCGCGAATCCAGAACCGATGATCCGCGACCTGCTGGCTTTCTGTGGATTGACGTGGCACCCGGCCTGCCGTGAATTTTATCACACCAAAAGGCCGATCCAGACCGCCAGCGCCTTGCAGGTGCGCCAACCTCTGTATCAAACCTCCGTGCAGCGCTGGCGCGTCTATCAGCAGCAACTGGCACCTTTGTTTGCGGCCCTGGGACCATGGGCCCCGCCGGAGTGGTCTCTGGCGCGCAAAGGGTAACCGTCGACAAGGAATTGTTCATGGACAGACCGGAAACTTTGCAAAAAATCCATCGTCTGATCGAGGCTGTCTCCACTCTGCGCCAGCGGTGCCTGCTTCACGAACAGGCCCACGCAGAGGCCGTCGCGGAGATTACACCGAATGATCGTCCAAGCGCACGAAATTTGCTGCACTATCTGGCGCTGCGTCAAAATGACCTCGGCACACTACAGGAGGCGCTCTCCTCACTCGGCCTCTCATCGCTTGGCCGACTCGAAGCCCATGCCATGGCAACCCTCAATGCCGTGCTGAAAACCTTGCACCGACTGGCCGAGCAACCGCCCCCGCACATCAACCCCGATGATGCCCCGGTCGATTTCACATCGGGGCCGCGACGGCTGCGCGAACACTCCAAGCAACTCCTGGGTCCAGAACCTGTCAACCACTCCGAACGCATCATGGTCACCCTGCCGACGGAAGCTGCACACTCCATGGATCTGCTCAGAAACCTGTTGGCAGTCGGCGTCAACATTGTCAGAATCAATTGTGCCCACGACGGACCCAAAGAGTGGGTTGCCATGGTCAACAATCTGCGTGCTGCGGAGCAATCCCTCGGTCGCTCCTGCCTCGTTCTCGCCGACCTCTCCGGGCCAAAACTGCGCACCGGCGCCATCCTCCTTCCGGATCCGGTCATCAAGATCAAACCGCGCCGAACCTACGATGGCGCCCTGGTTGCACCCGCACGCATCTGGATCACCCCGGCAAACGCACCCACGCCCCCCCCCGGGGGTAACCCTGATGGACAATTGTGGGTGGAGGGCCCATTGCTGGCCAACGCCCGGCCCGGCCACTTGATCGGTATCGAGGAGCGACGAGGCCGCAAACGAACCCTGACTGTCAGCGAGTGCAACCGAGGCTCGTGTTGGGCCCTCTCTGACTATACCCTCTATGTGGCAGAAGGGGCCGCCCTCACCCTGCGAGATGCGGATGGACACATCCTGGGCATGGGCCACGTCGTTGGCGTGCCACAGGTGCAGGAACCCCTGCTGCTCCAACGCAACGACACATTGATCCTGACGCGAGGGGAGGAACCAGGTCATCCGGCACGCAGGGACAGCGATGGAGAGATCCTGGAACCCGCCCGCATCTCATGTACCCTGGATGCCGTCTTCGAGTGCATTCGACCTGGAGAACAGGTGTGGTTGGATGACGGTACCATCGGCGGCATAACCCGGGCCGTCACCGAGGATGAGATCACCGTCGAGATCACCTACGCCAAGCCCAAAGGGTCCAAACTTCGGGCCGAAAAAGGCATCAACCTCCCCGACACCGAACTCCATGTTCCCGCCATGACCGAAAAGGATTTCGCGGACCTTGACGTGGTTTTCCCCTTGATCGACATGGTGAGCCTCTCCTTCGTACAAAGACCGGAAGATATCTACACCCTGGAACGACGCATCAAAGAGATGCATGGCAAACATATCGGCATTGTCATCAAAATTGAAAATGCCTCAGCCGTGGATCGTCTCCCGGCACTGTTGCTGGCCGCTTTGCGCTCACCGCCGGTCGGCGTCATGCTGGCGCGCGGCGATCTCGCCGTCGAGGTCGGTTTCGAGCGTCTGGCCCAGGTTCAGGAGCAGATTTTATGCCTCTGCGAAGCCGCCCATGTGCCGGTCATCTGGGCCACCCAGGTGCTGGAAGAGCTGACCAGAACAGGGCGGCCTTCACGATCCGAAGTCACCGATGCCGCCATGAGCGGACGCGCCGAATGCGTGATGCTCAACAAAGGCCCCTACATCGTCGATGCCATCAAATTTCTGGATGGAGTACTCGCCTACGTGGACAAACATCAGTCGAAAAAATCGTTCCTACTCAGACGGTTGGGCGTGTTTGATGTTGCAAAATGACGCATTTTTCGGGCGAAGATATCCACCTTTCCGCCACACCCCACATCAAACCGGCAACGTTGAACGAAAGCAGTGGCAACCAGTGGCCAACATGGTGCGCGGCGACCCAGACCACCACACTGAACAACGTCACCACCACAACCGCCACCCCTTTGAACAAACCGGAAACATGCCGGGATCGGCTGCACAGCAGGGCCGTCAGGGCCACTGTCTGCACATGCAGGTCGATCCACAACAATGAACCGGGACCAGCCAGGGCGACCACGATGGCCATGCCGATCCCGGTCAACAGCAAACTGATCCCACCAGCCAGCGGCAGAGAGACAAGCACCACACCGGCAATAACGGGAATGACCCCAACCCGCCAACCCATGAACTCCGCCAGCGCCTGCCATTCGCGAGGATCGACCACAATCCGCTCCCCGTGTACCAGCATCGCCCGATGCAGATCCGCAACAGCCTGGATCGCCGCACCCCCGGCGCTCTTCTGTGCCAAAAGCTCTCCCAGCGCCCTCTGACTCTCCGGCCAGCGCTGCGCCGCGAGCAGGGCGCGACCCAACCCCTCCCGGGCCAGTGCAGAGGTGGCATCCCTGGCCAACACATCCGAAAAAATGGCGAGGGCCTCCGCAACCTGTCGGGAACGGAGTGCAAGCCAACCCAAACCACTCCGGGTATCTTCCAGGTGCAGATTGGAGCGCAACGCCTGTTGAAACCGCGTTTGGGCCTCGACATCACTCCCGTGTTGGTACAAAACCCACCCCAGGCCATCCAGGGCATGAGCGTGGCAGGGATCGCGTTGCAGCGCCTGCCGGAAGGCCCGACCAGCGGCAGAATAGTTGGCCAGCTTGAACTCCGCCCACCCCAGACCGTTCCAGAACTCTACCTGTTCCGGGGCAGCGGTGACCAGCGCAAGAAACGCCTCCCTGGCCTGTGGATAGCCCCTCTCGCCATAAAGTTGCCACGCCTTGGTCAGCCGCTCGACCTGAACGGGCCTGGCATGCAACGATCCCTGCGGGAGAGGTAACGTGGCTGCCGGCGGCGTCATCTGATGGTACAAATGATCAACCCAGGCGATCCCCCGCTGCACAGGCAACACCGCCCAGGTCAGGCCCATGGCAACGAGCAGAAAAGGAATGGTCAGGGGCGACAAACCGATGGGTGCATCTCCCCAAGGATACACCATGCCATCCAACAACCAGGCCGCCAGCCAGGCCGCCAACACCGTCAACACCACAGCGCCCACCGGATGGGAAAAGTGCCATGCCACCAAAAAACCACACAAAGCACCATTGACCCCATACCACCCGGTCACCAACAAGCGGCGGTCACGCTGGCGCCAAAAGGGCCAGAGCGTCGCCACCCATGCCCCCAGAAAAGACAAACCGCACGCCGTCAAGGAAAAAGGGGCGATGCAAAGGGTCAACAACACCCCCGCCACTCCGTGGCGGCAAAGCGCCAGCTGGGCCATGCCCGTCAAAGTGGCCGAAGCGAATAACCGAAGGCTAGTGGACCAACCGACTTGATTTGAAGTGCTCACTTTTCGTGCCTATTCCGCACTCTTTCAAGAAAAGCTTGGAAATGAAAGCCTTTGTCAGGGCTTCGCCCCGAACCCCACCAGGGCGCTGCCCTGGACTAAGCCAGGGAGCCAGCCCCCTGGACCCCGATTCATGGCTTGCCTGCACATCAAATCAACACGGTTGAGCCACTAGCGGCGAAAGAGTGCAAGCAACGGCTCCCCATGGTAACCGGTAAAGTCATGGTATCTCCCGGCATCCGACCAGATGGCCTGGTTGGGGTTGGCCAGAGGAAAACAGGTCCGCCACCAGGGGAAAAATGCCCGGCTCTCCGGGTCATCTCCCCCCCAGCCGGCTGCATCCCCACCCCCAGCCGGCTGCATCCTGGCCAGATCGAATCCCGCAACACCGCTCCCCTCGACCAGAGGAAGCTTTTGCCGCCATTGGATCGCAGGTGGCAACAAGCCAGCCGCCGCCTCCCGCAAGACCCATTTGCTCACCCACTCCCCCCGATGACGGCGCAACCTGGCCTCCATGGGCAGGTTGAGCGCCCTCTCCGCCACAGCCTGATCCAGAAAGGGCACACGCAGTTCAAGGCCATGCGCCATGGTGACCCGATCGACTCGTTGCAGTTCCGTGCGGTGCAGGTTGTTGAAACCGTACTCCATGGCCTGCGGCCACTCCCGGGGCGGCAACCGGGCCAGATAGTCATATCCGGCGAACAGCTCGTCAGCTCCATCGCCACCCAGCACCACCTTGCAGGCCTGGCTCGCAACCTGCGACAATAAATAAAGTGGAATGGCATTGCGCACCATAGTTGGATTGAAGCTCTCCAAGGCGGCGATCACATCAGGCAAAACCGTGCGCACCTTCTCTTCCGTGACCCGTAAGACCTGATGGCGGATCCCCAGATGGGCCGCCACTTCGGCTGCCGGAACCTCATCGGGAGAACCCGGCAAAACCACACTGTAGGCCACGATATCTGGCCGGATCCGAGCAGCCAGGGCCGCTATGACACTGCTGTCGAGCCCGCCACTGAGAAAAACCCCGCAAGGGTCGCTCTCCGGCAGGTGGGAAGCAACGGCCTGCTCCAAAAGTTGCCGCAGGGATGGCCGACGCCACGTCGGGAAACGCCCGGGAAACCGATACCATCGTGCACCACCCCGCGCCGTGAGAAAATGCCCGGGGGGCAAAAATTGCGGCTGGCAGGAAAAAGAGGCAAATGCCTTCAGTTCCGAAGCCAACGCGACTCCCCCCGCCAACCGGGCATGATAGAGCGGTTTGATGCCATAGGGATCCCGTACCGCCACCCAATCCCCACCGGCCAGATCGGCCAGAATAAACGCATACATGCCGCGCAGGCGCTGCAATCCCGCCAACCCGTCCCGCGCCAGCAGGGGAAAGATGACCTCTCCATCGGACCTGGTCCGGAAGGGATAATCGGCAAATTCGCGGCGTAAGGCCTGGTGGTTGTAAATCTCGCCATTGAACGCCAACACCCAACGACCCTGGCCGCACAAAGGAAGAGGATCGCCCACCCGTCCGACAATCGCCAGACGGTGCATACCGATGTGGATCCCCTCGCCCTCGGCGCTGCCGCTCTCGTCAGGTCCGCGATGTCCAAGGGCGCCAAACAGGGTCGTAAAAGTGTCGGCATCCCGGATGCCGATGGTGGCGGCTATGCCACACATGACATAAACTCCAATCACAACGATTCAAAACCATTCCAAAAAAAACTTGGATATGAAAGCCTTTGTCAGGGCTTCGCCCCGAACCCCACCAGGACTCCGTCCTCGACCTGCCAGGGAGCCAGTTCCCTGGACCCCCATGCGTGGCCGGGTGCCGTCGTTCATATCGCCTCATCCCACCCCTCGACACCATTGTCGCTCTTGAAACCGACCCGGAGCAATCGGGCATCGACCCCAACCCCTTCCCCATGCAACGAAAAACCAACAACCCCAACCCCCTCACGGATGAAAGCCTCGCTCCGGCATCGCCACAAGGTCCGTCTGGAGAAAATCAGAGCATGCTCCCCCACCTGCCGCCAAGCCTTGCTCGTGCCATCCCATCCCCGCTGATAGCGGCTCTCGGCCACCACCAACCCTGGCAACAGCCAGGCCCATGCCTGAAGGCGCCGAGGCAGAGGAAGCAACGCCGTGGGCGGAGCATCCCGCCATTCGGCCTCAACCTCGATCAAGGGTGTCAGCCCCAAGGCCAGGACAAAGGCGTCGAAGGCCGTATCCGGAGTGCCAAAACGCTCGTAAAGTGCCAGGAGGTTGTCCGTCTCGACCAACAAAACACGCGCACCACTCTCCGCCACAAAGCCAAAATGGTTTGTCGGGTCGAGATCCACTTCCAAAACCATCTCGCGCTGACCGACAACATAGACCAAGCGGCGCCCGATCTGGATGTGCAAACTGCGTTTCAGGGCTGCGCCGACATGCGGTACAGTCACCTGATCCCCTTCCGTAGGGGTGCTGTCGAGGAGAAATTGCCGACCGATGCATACACCGCTCAAATGAAACGGTCGTGTCGGACTCCCCAGGTCATGACCGGTCTGCACATGCAGATGGATGTGCGGCTGGGGAGAACGGCCCGAATTGCCACACTGACCGATGACCTGACCAGGCACAACGTGCTCATACCAGGCAACCGTGATGCTGTTCTGGCGCAGGTGACCGATCAAAACATGATCATCCCCGCCGATGGCCAGCAAAACATAATTGCCCCAACAATTGACCGGATCCACCTCTCCGGGTGGCAAATCGGGCAGATCGGAACGTTGCGCCACCACCTGACCCCAGGCCGGAGAACGCACAACCTCGCCAAAACAGTAAAAATCCTCCAGGGCTGCACCATCACCACGATAAGCCTGGCCATGCACCAGACGATGGAAATCCAGTGCATGTCGCCAAGGCCCCTGGTGCGTATGGGCGCCTTGAAATCCCTGGTAGACATGCCATCGGCCCAAAAAAGGGGCCCGCAGGGCAACGCTGTGCCGCGATACCCCCCTGGCCTCGGCCTGACGGTTTCTCTCCAGGCTGCGCTCGGGCAGGGACTCGTCCATCCAATAACGAGCCCAGAGCGCACCCCGTTCAGGACGTAACGTCAACATCACCAGCCAAGTCACCGAGAGATAGGGCAGTGCCAATGGCAGCAAATACATGTAGTAGAAAACATTGAACAGCGCCATGCTGACGACACAGGCGCAAGCAGCGGCAAACAGGGCAACCGCCACGGCCCGCATCCCGGGCATGGCAAACAACCCCCCGGTCATGATGGCCGCCATCACAGCGGCACTCCCGGCGACACTCCCGGCCAGTCCCGACACGGGAATGGCAAAACCCATCAAGATCAACTGGGAAACGAGGTGGGCCAGAAGGGCCAGCATCGTCATGGTACGCGAAGAGAGCGCCAGTGCCGCCAGGACAAAGGCCCCCCCCTCGGGAGTACGCATCAGGTAGATGCCCCCCAGAGAGCGTAAAAACTCATGCAGTGGCACCGGCAACCATGGATGCGCAACCGGCAAAGGTGGCAAAGGGGCATACGGCAGAGCCGCAGCGCGCCCCATGGCCAGAAGAAGGGTTCCCACCACAACAAACGACCCCGACAACAATGGCAGGTTGCGACGGTGCAGAATTTCACCCATCCACGCCGAAACAAGGATGGCCAGGGGTCCGGCATACAGGGCCAAGGCCAGGGTCTTCCAGCCGGGCGCAAAAAAAAGGCCGACCAACAGGCCCGACAGAATGCCATTGACCACTTCCAACCCGCCGTGCGTCACGGCAGAGAGCCCCAACAAACGGCGACACGACAAAGTGGCCACACCACCCACCATGCCAAAAATACCCACCCAGGGCCGCATCATGGTGCAGGCAACCAGAAGCAGATTGGCTGCCGGGCGGGTAAAGAGCATGAACGAGCCATAACCATAGACCAGTTCATGCAAAAAGAGGCGGTATGGGTGATTTTCCACTGTCTGGAGAACAGACGTCACCAACCGGTGGCGCTCGGGGTGTTGACCCCGTGGTACCGTCATACCGGCGTCCGCAGGTGGGGTGGCAGCCGGTCGTGCCGGCACATGTCGTCCAACCCTTCGGCCTCCCGGATCACCGACACCTCGCCGGTCGTATGGATGAGAACCACGGCGGGCCGGTATTCAATGAATTGAAGCCATTGGGTATTGTTGTAAGCCCCGGCAGGGTTGAACACAAGCCGGTCCCCCACACTCAAGGGGGGCAGGTGAACCGTATGCCGCATGACATCGATGTTCATGCACAACGGGCCGTACAACACGGTATCGACCGGCTCCCCCGGCTTGGGTCTGGTGAGCTTGACCGGGTGGTGGTACCACAACGCCGTCAGCATGGTGTTGATACCAGCATCCAGGACAGCAGCGGCGCGGCCATCAGCCAGCCGCTTGGTTCCCACCACGGTGGTGGCCAAGGAGATGGCATCGTCCACCACGGCGCGGCCACTCTCGATGATCAAGGTCGGACGCGGGGCGGCACGGTCGGCAAGAGAGGCCTCCAACGCCGCACAGATCGTTGCGCCATACTCCTCCACAGCCGGTACCGCCTGTTCCGGGGGCAGATAGATGCCCTGCAGGGCATTGCGGGAAGGCACCCCCCCACCGATATCCAGGGTATCGATGACAATCTTGCCATCGGCTTCAATCGATTTCATAAAATCACACATCAACCGGACCTGCTCGGCAAAAGCGCGTGTCTCCAGGATGAAGGTGCCGATATGGCTGTGCAGGCCAGTCAGCCGCAAATGGGAGCTGCATTTGATCCGGGTCACGGCACTGTGCGCCTGACCCGACTCCAGGTTGAAACCAAAACGACTCCAGGGATCGGTATAGCCGGTGTTGAAATTGAGACGCAGGGTGACGGGCACCACCTTACCCCGCTCGCGGGCAATCCTTTCGATCAATTCCAACTCATCGAGGTGATCGATGTGCAGCCGCGCACCCTCGCTGATGGCACGTTCCAAAATGGCACGCGGCTTGTTCGGACCGTTGAATATGATGCGCTCGCCAGGCACGCCAAGAGAGCGGGCCTTTTCGTATTCAAAGGCCGAAACCACCTCGGCCCAGGATCCCTCCTGATGCACAATATTGCAAACGGCGCTGATATAGTTGGTCTTGTAGGACCAGCCATGGATCACGGGACTGTAGTGTCGCTCAAAAGCGCCCCGCACCCGGCGCACATTGTCCCGCAACCGCCGCTCGGAGGCGATGAACAGAGGCGAGCCGAAACGCGACAGCAGGTACTCCACATCGATGCCATCGATCTGCTGCCAACAATTATCCCGGGCAGCCCGACGGCCAAACTTGCTGTTGTCGTGCCGATGGGGAGTGATATAGGGAGGTTCCCAACCACGCGGGATATCGACATCTTTGGCCATACTCAACTTGCGCTCCCTGGTCGCTTCGGTGTCCGGTAACGAATCGGGGTCCAGGGGGCTGGCTCCCTGGCAAGACCAGGACGGCGTCCTGGTGGGGTTCGGGGCAAAGCCCCGACAAAAGCTTTCATGTCCAAGCCTTTCTTGAAAAGGTGCTGAATGGTGACCCGAATCGTCACTTGCAACGAGGCGTATCCCTGAAAACTTTCAGGCAACGCGGTTTTTATCACAGGGGGTCACCAGAACACCATTCACCATCATGGCCTGGAACTGTTCCAACGATGTGATCAACTCCTCGGCGTAACGAATGAACAGGGTACCGGGACGTGGCCGGGGCATATCGGTTGGCCGGTCATCAGCGAGCAGGCGCAGCACCACCTGTGGCAGGTTGCACCCAACTCCGTGGGTCAGATAGACCCAGGCAGGGAAGCGTGGATTGATTTCGATCAGATAGAGGCGGCCATCGGTCGCACGCAAGGCCTCCACCTCCAACGGACCACGCCAACGGAGGCCGGAGATGATGGTGCGGCCCAACTCTTCCAACTCCTGGTCATCGATGGAAATGCCAGCCCAGGCCTTGCCTTTGTCGGTCAACGCCCGCTTACGCATCATCACCGGACCGAGCATCTCCCCCCGACCGTCGCCAACGGCAGTCAAGTTGATCTCGTAGCCACCCACAAACTTCTGGACAAGAAGCGGATATCCCCACTTCAGTGCAATGCGATGAAACGCAGACTTGGCCTCCTCGGGGGTATCGGCGACCACAGCGTCATAATAGACACCCTTCACCACCAGGGGATATTCCCAACCCTCATCCCGACAACGATCAAAAAAGGCGACATCGGAGACTTTCTGTGTCTCGGGGGTGTCAAGACCCAGTTTGCGGCACAGAATACCCAGGTTATCCTTGGCCCGCTCCCGCAACTGCTCCAACGTGGGAAGCAGCATGCGCATGCCCGACGCAGCCAGTAGCGCTTCGTTGTGGGCAAAGGTGCTCAATTCAGCGTCCAGACAGGGGATGACCACATCCAGGCGTTCGGCGGCATGAATTTCCAGCAGACGCTCCAACTGCCCTTCACTGCCACAGGAGGGATAAGGGAGCAGATAACCAGCATCGAAGATGGCACCACTGTAAAGGCCAGGGTCCAAAACCTCATACCCCAAGCCAACCAGCCTCCCGGTAAACCCCATCACCTCGCGCAGGCACCTTCCGACCGCCAACCCGGGCCCCGGATTGTCGGGGCGGGCGTTCATTCCGGTGATGCCGATGGTCCAGCGGCGCCAGTCGGCATGACCCTTTTTGAAAGGTATCATGCCAGGTACCGGGCCAATTGCCGAATAAACACCTCAACAGCACCCAGGACCACATCACCCGGAACATCATACCTTTTGGCCAACTCGGCAACCGTGTTCTCCACACTGCCGTTCGCCAGCAACAACTCCACGGTGTCCACACCGGTATGATTGACGGTAAAGCTCTGCCCGGAGCGGGGGTCGAAGGCAAAACCATTGGCGCTGATGGCCAAGGCCGGCAGCCTCTCCTTGCCTATCAGATCCCGCAAAATATCACCCAATTCAGCAGACATGTTTCCAAAACTCCAAGGTATTTCCCATAACCAAACCGACACCGACAGCGACTGGTCATTGACCGAAGCCCATGATGAGCCAGGCAACGCGGGAGAAGAAGCACACCGCCCCACAAACCCCGACCAGCCACAAAAGGGGATGATACGCGCCTGAATGAGCATTTTCAATACCAGCCAAACCATCCATTTCCCACCCCCACGACAGAAGAGCAGTACACCGCATCCACAACCCCGCCAAGAAAAATCGGGAGCAGGATCGCCCCTGCTCCCGATACCGGAAAAGCCTTTTCCGCCTGATACTACCGATGCGGCACGATGAACGGCATCACATTGGTTGGTGGTGGCGGCGCCGCAAAATGCGGGAGCGTCGGCGGAACGACAGGTTGGACCAACGGCATCACCCTCGTGGTCGGGGGGGGTTGCACGGGAGTCGTAGCCGGGTTTGTCACCGTGGACACGGGCGGCAATCCGCCTGTTCCCGTCGGCGCCACTGGTGCAGTCATGACTGTCGGCGAGGTTGTCCCACTCGTGGTTGGCGCCTGCGTGCCACCACTGGTTGCCGGTTGCGTGCCACCACTGGTTGCCGGTTGCGTGCCACCACTGGTTGCCGGTTGCGTGCCACCACTGGTTATTGGCTGCGTGCCACCACTGGTTATTGGCTGCGTACTGCCACTGGTCGCCGGTTGCGTGCTACCACTGGTTATTGGCTGCGTACTGCCACTGGTCGCCGGTTGCGTACCAACACTGGTTATTGGCTGCGTGCCAACACCGATCGGTGCCTGCACCCCGCTACCCGTTGGCACCTGCGCACCACTACCGATTGGCGCCACCTGCACCCCGCCACCCGTCGGCGCCTGCGTGCTACCACCGACCGGCGTCGATATCCCACCACCCAAGGTTGGCGTCTGTTGCGTCCCACCCAAGAACGGAGATATCACGCCACCTCCACCTGGAGCCGTCACGCCACCAAAGGTCGGTCCCACAGAACCTGCCCCTGGTTGCGTCCCGCCTGCTGCCGGACCTTGGCCACCCGCTGTCGGCGCCTGGCCGCCTGCCGGACCTTGGCCACCCGCTGTCGGCGCCTGGCCACCTGCCGGACCTTGGCCACCTGCCGGACTTTGGCCACCCGCTGTCGGCACTTGGCCGCCCGCCAGACCCTGGCCACCCGGCTGCAACTGAGGCGGTAACTGCTTGATCACATCGTTGTGAATCTGGTTTTGCATCTGGCCCTGAGCCGGTGGTGGTGG
Source organism: Magnetococcales bacterium (assembly GCA_015231175.1). Taxonomy (NCBI): domain Bacteria; kingdom Pseudomonadati; phylum Pseudomonadota; class Magnetococcia; order Magnetococcales; species Magnetococcales bacterium. The sequence goes on from JADGBZ010000009.1 coordinate 39,859, forward strand.
CGCACTTGTCGCGGGAGGCGGAGCTGTCCCCCGAACACCGATGGAGAACCCTCCACCCAAAGGAAGGCCGAAGGGTATCCCGCCCGCGCCCATGGGTGACAGATTCGGTCCAGCCCCTCCCATAGGTCCGGAAGGTCCGATCGGACCGCCCGGCCCACCCATGGGTCCGGTTGGTCCACCCGGCAGACCCGCCGCTCCGGCAGGTCCGACAGGTCCACCTGCACCGACGGCTCCCCCCTGACCACCCGGTCCACCCGGTCCACCCGGTCCACCCTGGCCACCCGGTCCACCCTGGCCACCCTGATCACCGGGTCCAGCCCGGTCACCTGGGCCAGCCGGCCCACCCTGGTCACCCGGGCCGCCTTCTCTCTGCCCACCTCTCTCTCCAGCACCACCCGACCTGGCACTTTCACTCGATGATGCAGATTTGCCGTCCGCACCTCGCTGTCCTGCCGGTTGCAAAACCGCTGCCTGGCTGGTGAACTGCGGTCTTTGGGTAAAACCTGTCACCATGGCGTTCTGCCCCGGTCGCAACTGCAAAGCACCGGCGCCATTCGCCAGGGTCACGATCCCCTCCTGCACGGAAACGTGCAACCTCTGTCCAACATTGACAGAAAAGTTGGTGCCTCGTACCCCCAAAACAGCAAACCTGGTACGCAACTGATATTTCTTCTCTCCTTCCTTGCCTATGTGCCCGGTCAACGCACGAAACTGACCCGTGATCAGCTTGAGATATGACCGGTTGCCGGGTGCATCCTGCCCCGCATAGTGGTAATCCTCGATGGCAAAGGTGGAGTTGGCGTAGACGGAGATCAGACCGCCGTCGGAAAACCGCAACTGGGCCTGTCCATCCTTGGCCTCAATGATATCCCCGGAGAAAAGTTCACTGCCCTTTTGCAAGGGTTGGGATCGGTGATCGCTCTTGCGAATGGCCAGGATCTCACCTTGTACAGCCACAACCCTGGCGGAAACACCCCCCCCATCCGCCCCCCAGGAAGGATTTGACTGGAGCAAAACCAGGATCGGAACCAACAGAAAACCGATCATGGTGGACAAAAAACGCATGGAAACCGAACGAATCTGGGTCATTGGCCAAACCCCCACTGGAGAGCCACCGATGCAGAGACCCGATCGAAGGCATTGATGGGCACATTGGAATCACTGTGTATATACGAAACCTTGGGTAGCAGACTGAAAGATTTGTCGATCGTATAGGTCGCACTCAGGGTTGCCTGCACTTGATTGTCAGTCCGGCGTTGGTAGTAGAGATTCTCCATGTCTGGATGGTAGCGATACTCGTAACCGACATTGCCGGCAAAGGACCAGGTGGGGTCAAGATACATGGCCGTCCCCAACGTGAGCCCGGCAAAACGGAACCCCGCCTCGGGGGAAAGCGTGTCCTTGGCCATCTCCCTGCCGCCCGTCAAAAGCTGGTAATACGTGAACCGGCTCTCCGGAGCCTTGTAGGTGTGGGTAAGCCCCAGGGCAAGACGATTGGTATCCGCAGGATGGTAATCAGGAAAGGTGGTATCCAGAAATTGCACATAAGAGGCCAGGGACTGTTTCTCGTTGAGAGGCTTGGCCACGTTGACCTGCGCACCCCAATAACGCTGGAAGAGCGTATCCTCCAAAAAATAGTTCTGGACATACCCCACGGGCGTGACGGTCACGTCACCGAAGGTCAGCGCCACTCCGGCATAGGCGTTACCATACCCCTCTTCCTTGTCCTTGCGCTGCCAATCCTTGGTTTGATAAAGGCTCAACCCCCCGATCAGGGTTCTGGACGGATCCAGGGTGTGAGAAATGGCCAACACCCCGCTCAGGGAGTTGACCCAATCGGGGTGCGATTCGGCTTTGCCCAGAGAGATGGGATAGGTGCTGGAAATGGCCGGAATGATATAGACCCCATCGTTGGGGCCGGAGGTGATGTTGTTGTCCCGACCTATACTGGCCTGAATACTCCCCGAGACCTTGGTCTTGCTGGGTGCAGGAGCGGCAGCAGCAGCCGGCGCAGGAGCGATCATCTCCTGCCACTCCCGCGTCAACACCGGAGAGAGGCGGTCCAGATGCAAATTGGCAGCCTCGGCCAAGGCCCGGGTCGTCTCCCCGGACCGATACAGCGACATGGCCAATAACAAACGGGCAGTCTCGTTGCCGGGTTCATACATCAGGAGCCGCTCCAAAGGAAACATCGCCGCCCCATAATCCTTGAGGTGGTATTGCACCGACCCCAACACCAGGTCAAAAGCCGGATTCCCCACATGCTTCTCCTCCAGGGGAGTCAACACAACCAGGGCCTGGGCATACTCTCCGGCGTATAGATGGTCCAGGGCCGCTTGCCAGGGCAGCCCCCCTTTCCCCCCCGCCCGAAGTTGCCCCGGAAGAGCGACCAGAAAAGCGAAAACCATGACTCTCTTCGCCATCATCGTCTTGGTAAAAATCATGACACCCCCACCATTGCATGACAAACACCGGTACCGGTCACCTGCGGGCAACCAGCATCGATCAACCGACTTCGTCCGTTTGCGATTTCCATCCTTGGCCGAATCCTGTCGGAAAAGCCACGGAACAACCAAGTCCGGAATTGGACCCGACACCTAAACCATACCCCTGCAAAACGCAAGGTTTTTTGGTCAGGAAACTCACGCAAAGCTCACGACCACCTCCATGTAATACCGCTGGCAGATTCAAGCCCCAGGCCACCAACCCGACCCTCCTCCTCCATCAATGCTGAAATAGAGCTCAAACTTGGCCGTGGCCAATATTTTCCGCACAAACGGGCCACAGTTGACCAGATGAATCCTGGCCTTCTCCTCGCCGCAATGGTTGCGCAACATGAGGAGCATGCCCAAGGCCGAACTGTCAAACAATGACACATCCTGAAAATCAATAACATAAGTCAATCCGGGATCACGCTGTTGGTAACACTCCCGAAACGCATTACTCAGCCTGAAGTTAAACTCTGCCGGCAAGCGCAGCACCACTTGCTCTTTCGACTCCTCCACCACAATCACAACATCACCCCCCCCTCATCCTGTTGACACGGCGTCCTGTAGGGTGTGAGTCGGCATCGCATGCATCGCCTCGACCACCCGCAGCATCTCCGGCAATGGCGCTGCCACCGGACGTTGGATCAATCCCACCGTCTGGTCCGTCGCCAGACGCGGCAAGCGGCACGTCAAAATGCGCAAACCCGGCATATTCCGAGCCATATGCCGGCACAAAACCTCACCGGCGGCTTTTGCGATGATATACTCGACATGTTCGCGCGGCAGTTGCTCCACAAATATGCTTGATGGGTAGAATACACTCAGATCACCGGATATTTTTTTTCGCAACATCCCTACGAGCCGGACAAAATCTGTGACAAATATTTTGTTGAAACGCGCCAGGCGAAGCGGGTCAAACGTGCCCCCCCCCCCTCCGCCAACCGTGGGAGCGGCAAAATAGTAGAGATGGGTGGGTGAGACATGGGCCAACAAGTCAGTCATGGCTGCGTCCGGTTGCTCCACATCCAGCGCCACTATCCGCCCTCTTCCACCCCAGGTCAGGATCTCCTCGACCACACGCCTGGCATCAGCAAGACCCCGCGCATGGGTGACAATCACCTCGCCACCACCTGCCGCAATGATTTTTGCGGTCATCTCGCCAAGCCCACGCGAACCCCCCACAATCAAAGCCACCTGACCAGCAAAAGATCCGGGCGGCACCTGGGCAGCGACATCCCCCATCAACGCCTGTGCCACCGGGGCCGGACGCACAAAAGCCACCAACCGACCCGCCATGCCTCCCCCCCGGACAGCCATGTGCAACGGGGCCTGCGGCACACTGTGCCGCTCCACCTGCCAGGCGATGCCAGGTGATGTCTCCGCACCATCCAGGCGTATATCCACACCGGAAAACAGCGCATGCAACCCGGGACAAAACATCCCCACCAAACGCGAAAAACCCAACAGAGTGGCCACCACGTGCATCCCCAACACCCGACACGCATCCGGAAATGCACCCTGGATATCCCCAGGCAGGGCCAACAGCGGCAAATAACCGGTCGCACCCTTCAACTCGGCGAAAGCATGTTGCTCGGGCAAAGCCCGTTCTGGCCGCGCCGGAACAAAACCAACCTCCAGAGCGGCACTCTCCCCACAGGTCAGCAGAAGAGTCATGACGGTATCGTCACCCCGCTGGACTGCCAAACGCCTCTCCTGCCCCTCCGCCGTCTCCACCCTCAGGGCAAGATGCTCCCCGGTCAAAACCGGACGCGGAAAGGCCACCGCCATGGCGACAGGAGAAACTCCACCAGCCGCACACCAGACATCCAACGCCCAGGCCAAAAGATACATGCCATGGACAATCACCTCCCCGGTCAATAACCGGCGGGCGGCGACGGCATCCACATGAATCGGGTTCCAGTCGCCGGAAGCCGCCGCAAACCACATCAAATCTTCCGGGGCAAAATGGCGATGGGCCAGTGTCCCTGGCGGACAGATCGCCACAGAACCGGAACAAGGATCCGGGAGAAAAGAGTGCGCCTCGATCCCCGACGGGGTTTGGAGCTGAGACCTGTCAAAGTCCATCGTGTCGAACCTTTTGGCCAAGGAAGCTGAACAGCCCTGACAATTCCATCCTCCATGGATGAATCTGCCAGCGCTATCCCACCAAAAATCTGAGGAAAGAGGGCGCACTCCACAAGTGAAACGATACGGCTTCCAGCTCCAGAATTCAAGATGCACATGTTACACTCCATCCTCGCCATCAGGATGCTTGGCGGCTTGATACTGTCTCATGCAATCATCGTTGTGCTATAAAGGCCTCTCCGCTCCACCGAGGATCAGAATGGGAATAACCTTGTGGTGTCGCCCAAAGGCCTCCCGGCAAAGAGCTGCTGGGAAAGAGATTCTTCCCCGGAAGCACCATCCAGGAACAGGGGAGTGTCCAACAAGGGGGGAATGGTGTGGTGCGGCGTGGTTTTGCAGGCAGTGACCAGGATCAGGGCGACTGGATGGTTCGGACGCGGATGCACCCGAAACAAACGCCATGGGGTCAGGCCGTTGTGCGCCAACGTTGCTGCCATTTCGGCCCAGCGTTCCGGGCGATGCACCACATGACACTGACCGCCCGGACAAAGCAGATCCGCAGCACAGAGCACAAAATCCTGCAAGGTGGCCGTCATCTCGCAACGGGCCTGGGAACGCACCGGATCGGGGGAGAGCCGTCCCTCACCTGGCCGGAAGTAGGGAGGATTGAAAAAAACCTGGTGGTAGCTGCCGGAGGAAATAACCGGTGGTGGGCGCCGAACGTCGCCGGCCCAGGGCTGAATGGTTGCTGCAAGGTTGTTGCGCTGAATGTTTTCCCGGGCGAGTTGCACGAGAACAGGTTGCAGTTCCAGGGCATCCACCAGAACGCCCGGGGAGCGATCCGCCACCACAAGGGATGCCGCTGCGCAACCAGCCCCCAGCTCCGCCAGGCGTTCCCCAGGTGTGGCTTGAACCAGGGCCGCCAATAAACGGCTGTCAACCGATGCCCCGGTACGTCGGCACAGGTCGCCACGTATCGTCAGACGGCGGGTCAGATTCCAAACCTTCTCTGGCATGTTTTTCCTCTTTTTCGCATGACTGATGGATGACAAAACAGACCATGGCAGGTAGAGTGGCTCGCTGGCGCTCTCCTTGAAAAGGCTTTTCTTGAAAAGGCGCTGGCCCGTTTTTCAATCGTCTTTTGTAACTACTCACCACCCGGCCACGAATCGGGGTCCAGGGGGCTGGCTCCCTGGCAGGTCCAGGACAGAGTCCTGGTGGGGTTCGGGGCGAAGCCCTGACAAAGGCTTTTATGTCCAAGCTTTTCTTGCAAGAGTGGTGAATAGTTACCGTCTTTTTGGCAACTTGATCGGAAATGTGCCCCATGTCTGTCAGCGAGACCGAATTATCGCGCATGGTTGATGCAGCCTGCCAGGCGGGGAGCGCTGCCATGCGTTACTTTCGCCTGGGACAACGGGTCTCCCAGGCCGCCGACGTGCGGGATAAGGGGTTTGACAACCCCCTGACCAACGCCGATCTGGAGGCCAACCGCATTCTGCACGACCTGCTTATCGCGGGGCGCCCCGATTGGGGGTGGCTCTCCGAAGAGACCGTCGATGATGCCTCTCGCCTGCAACATGAACGGGTCTGGGTGGTGGACCCCATCGATGGCACCAAGGAGTTCATCGCCGGCTTTCCCCAGTTTGCCGTGTCGATTGGATTGGTGGTGGCCGGTCAACCCGTGGCAGCCTGCATCTATAATCCGGCCAGTACGGAGTTGTTCACGGCCCGCCGGGGCGCCGGCGCCTGCCTCAATGGCAAACCCGTCCGCACCAGCGACCGGGACCAACTCCTGGGAGCAACCTGCCTGGCCAGCCGTTCCGAGACCCAACGGGGGGAGTGGGCGCCCTTTGAGACCGAGTTTCGTCTGACCACAATGGGCTCCATTGCCTACAAATTGGCGCTCGTTGCGGCGGGCCGTTATGATGTCACCTTTACCCTCTCACCCAAAAATGAGTGGGATTTTTGCGCCGGGCTCTTGTTGGTCGAAGAGGCCGGGGGGCGTGTCACCACGCGCGAGGGGGGCGCGTTTTCGTTCAACCAGATCAAAAGCCGTACCAACTCCCTGCTTGCCAGCAATGGCCGGCTGCATGCGTCCTTGCTGGAACGGCTGGGTTCAGTGCCATTGGTACCGGATTGGCAGTGAAGCCGCTCCATCAATTCTTTTGCTCGGAAGGGATGACCACCATGACCCAGTATCACGTTTATGGCGTCGGACATGCGTTGGTTGACATGGAACTGGAGGTGGATAACCCGTTTTTGGCCCGCATGGGTTTGGAAAAGGGTACCATGACCCTGGTGAATGAAAAAAAACAGGAGGAACTTCTGTGCGCCCTGCCCAAAGCGCCGGTGCGGCGTTCGTGTGGAGGATCCGCCGCCAATACGGTGATCGGCGTGGCGCAGTTTGGCGGACGGGCTTTTCACTCCTGTCGGGTGGCCGGGGATGAGGCGGGCGCTTTCTATGCCCAGGATCTGCATGCCAACGGCGTGGACAACACCCTGGACCACACCGGTCCGGGTGCCACGGGTCGTTGTCTGGTCTTCATCACCCCGGATGCCGAACGAACCATGTGTACGCATCTGGGTATCTCCGAACAAATCACCCCAACATCCCTGGTTCCTGAGCGCCTGGCAGCCTCCGCCTTCCTCTACGTCGAAGGCTACCTGATCTCCTCCCCAACAGCCTTGCAAACAGCTTTGGCGGCCATCGCCCTGGCACGCCAACATGCAGTGCAGGTTGCCGTGACCTTTTCCGATGTCAGCATGGTGCGCTATTTCCGTCCCGGGGTGGAGGCCCTGCTCCAGGGAGGGGTTGATCTTATTTTTTGTAACGAAAACGAGGCTCTGGAATTTTCTGCGACAAGCGATGTCAACCAGGCTGCGCGGCAGTTGCGAAGTGTGACCCACTCGTTGGTCATCACCCGGGGTAGCCAGGGCGCCCTGATCGATGACGGTGACGGGCCCGTGTCGATACCAGGACGGGTCGTGCAGCCCGTCGATACCAATGGGGCAGGAGATCTTTTTGCCGGTGCCTACCTCTATGGCATCACGCAGGGGATGGCGGCTGCCGAGGCTGCCCGCCTCGCCTGCCATGCGGCTTCGGTTTTGGTGACCCACTTCGGGGCCCGACTGGCGCCGGGGCAAGCCCAGGATATATTGCGGATGTGAAACGGGTTTTTCTGAAACACCTGGAACACCCGTGGAGAATATCAACTCGATCGATGCTGGGAGAAAAAGTGGGTAGGAACCGTACAAGATTCCGTGCGGCAGCACTCTTTATGATTCTCGTGATTGCAGGAATTCTATTTCTCTACATCGATGGAAATATGGACGACGTTCTTTCCGAGGGTGATATACATATTTTCAAGACGTTTCCTCTTGATCATATCTGTCAAAATCACGATACATTTAATAATGAAATCAATTATCTAGAATGTATTCATGACAAAATAAATCTGCACCTTAACGATGTATGCAACACAGACGCTTTGTTGCAAAATAAAAATTTGCTTATACTTTACGGCATATATTCCAGACATGGCCATTTTTATTCGTCGATATTCAATATCTCTTCGGAATTTTCATGGCGGCAAATATTGTATAATTTTTAACAAACCATCCAACTCCGCTCAAAACTCTCCCTGGAGGGGTACTGACATGAAGAGGCCTCAACCAGCAGTCCAGGAAACACCCCATCTCTCCCTGGAGGATCGTCGGGGTCTTTATCGTACCATCCTTGGGCGAAGGGACGTGCGGGGGGAGTTTCTGCCCGATCCGATTCCCGATGCCGTGCTGAGCCGGATCCTGGTAGCGGCCCACCACGCCCCCTCGGTAGGATTCATGCAGCCATGGAACTTTCTTGTTATAACAGATCCTGCGGTCAAAAATCGCGTACATGAAGCCTTTCAAACCGCCCATGCCGAGGCAGCAAAGCTCTTTGCCGGTGAAAGGGGCGATCTTTATCGTTCCCTCAAGCTGGAAGGCATCCGTGAGGCTCCCGTCAATATTTGCGTCACCTGCGACCGTGACCGGGCCGGACCGGTGGTCATCGGACGCACCAACGACCGTCGCATGGATCTCTACAGCAGCGCTTGCTGCGTGCAAAACCTCTGGCTGGCAGCCCGGTCAGAAGGAGTCGGAGTCGGTTGGGTGAGCATCGTGCATCCCGAAGCGCTGCACGCTGCCCTGGGCATTCCTCCGGCTATCGTGCCCATCGCCTATCTTTGCCTCGGCTGGGTGGCCCGATTCTTCGCACGTCCGGAGTTGGAGAGCGCCGGATGGCTGCCGCGCCTGCCCCTGGATGAACTGATCAGCTTCAACCACTGGGATCGCAAGGCTGATCCCAGTGGTCACGCCCTCCTGGAACAGGTGCGGGAAGACATGGAGGCAGTCAAGAGTGGCGCATTCGTCCCCCGACGCCTGGACGCCAACGATGAAACATGACGACCAAGAAAGGCCTTGACATGAAAGGCCTTGACATGAAAGGCCTTGACATGAAAGGCCTTTGTCAGGGCTTCGCCCCGAACCCCACCAGGGCGCTGCCCTGGACCCGCCAGGGAGCCAGCCCCCTGGACCCCGATTCGTTGCCGGGCGCTCAATGGTTACTGTCATGGGGTGTCTGAACGATTACCCTGGCCCCCGGTTCCTGCCTGGTGTCGATGCTTTTCACACCCGCGCCTCGATGATGGTGATGTCATCCTCGTGGCTTGAGGAGCCAACATGGTCATTAAGCCGGACGAGCAGGTCATGCAGGGTGTGCCGACCCTGGGCCACACCGACCAGAAAGCTTTCCAGATTGTCCATGCCGAACACGTCGTCTTGGCTGTTTCTTGCCTCGATGACGCCATCGGAGAAAACATACAGGCAATCCTCCCCGGCCAGCGGGATGCCGACCGCGCCGGAAGCGATATCCAGTTGCCTGGAGATGCCCAGCGGCGGCAAAAGAGAGGGAAAATGGGACAGGACGGAACCTTGCCGAACCATGATGACGTCCGGCAGGCCGGCATTCCAGAGGGTGGCTTGGGTACGTTCGGGGGATATTTCCAGCAGGGTGACGGCAAAAAAAATGCCCGTTGGCAACCTCAGACAAAGTTGATCGTTGATCTCGTTGAGAATTTCTGCTCCAGAAACGTTGTTCCTGGCCAGTTTGTGAAAAATGTAGGTCACCAAAGGAGAACCAATGGCTGCGGGCAAGCCGTGGCCAGTGAAGTCTCCCAGCAAGACCAATTGGCGTGCATCGGGAGTGAAGGTGGCGAGCAGCATGTCCCCGGCGGTCATGTCCACAGGGCAGGTCAGGTGTTGCAGATGGCGCGTATCAAAGGTGTCCGCATGCCGCATTTTAAGGACGATCCCCTCGATGATCTCCTTCTCCTGTTGCAACAACCGGTTTTGTTCGTCCAGTTTCAGTTTGGCGGCCCGCAGGGCGAGGTGGGTTTTGACCCTGGCCTGCACGATGGGCGTACTGAAAGGCTTGGTGATGTAATCCACGGCGCCCAGAGTCAGTCCGGTGATTTCATCATCCACCTCCGCTTTGGCCGTGACGAAAATAACCGGAATATCCCGGGTGACCGGATCGTTCTGCAACCGTCGGCACACCTCGTAACCATCCATTTCCGGCATCATGATATCCAACAGGATCAAATCCGGCATGGGTTGGATCTTGACGACCTTCAAGGCAATCTGGCCTTTGATGGCAGGGCGAACCTGGTAGTTGGCGCTCAAAGCCTCCCTGAGCACATCGATGTTTTCCGGCGTGTCATCAACCACCAGGATGACAGGCTCGTGATTGGGGTCACGCATCGTGGGCCGTCAGGTCGATGTGCAGGGCTTGGGCGCAGGCCCGCAAGGTTTTTGCAGCATCTTCAAAGTCATATTGGCCAATTTGTTTCTCCAACCGGGTCGTCCAGGTCACCATCTCCCCAGATAACGCCGATGCGCCCAGGTTGGCCAGGGTCTCTCCAACGCTGGCATCATACATTTCCAGTTGAATGGCCATTTTCCTCAGCAAGGTATCACGAATGTGGGTGGATGCCACGCTCTCTTCCCCTGTGGGTTGCGAATGCTCCCGGGGCCGCACGGCGGAGAAGGCGTGTCGCAAGGCAGCGCATACCTGTTGCAGTTCATGGCCTGCGTCGCGCAGCAAACCGTCAACCTGTTCGGGAGTACACGTTGTTTTGAGGGCGGCTTCCAAGGCCCCGGCCTGGGCCGCCAGGGCGTTGGCGCCGATGGTGGCCGAAACCCCTTTCAAGGTGTGTGCCAGACGGATGGCCGTTGCCGCATCGTTGGCCGAGAGCGCTGCCTGTATGGCGACGGGACTCCCCCCCTGGTTGGTGCAAAACTTGGTCAACAGTTTCAAATACCCCTGGACATTCCCCCCCATGCGTTGCAGGCCCGCCCCGGTATCCACACCGGGTACCGTGGGCAAAACGCATGCGCTCTCTGCCGGATGGTCCGAATGGTCAGGATGCTCCAGATGGTCCGAATGGTCAGGATGGTCCGCATGGGTGGGCAGGGCAGGTTGAGGCTTGGGTTGGGAGGATCGGGGTTTGATCCATTGGGCCAGGGTTGCGTACATCTCATCCGGATCCACCGGTTTGGCAATGTGTCCCTGCATGCCCGCTTCCAAACACCGCTCCCGATCACCGGACATGGCGTTGGCCGTCATGGCAAGGATGGGCAGGTTGGCAAAACGGGCATCCCGACGAATCTCCCGGGTGGCCGTCAGACCGTCCATGACCGGCATTTGTACGTCCATCAGGACAATGTCCAGGGATTCCTTGCAAACCAGCTCGACGGCTTTCTGGCCATTTTCAGCCAACAGCACGGTGGCCTGGGCTTGTTCCAACAACTCTTGCGCCACTTGCTGGTTGATTTCATTGTCCTCGACCAGAAGGATTCTGGTCCCGGCCAGCGAGGCTTTGGCGTAACCAGGGGCGTTGTGATGGGACGCCGTGTACCGACCGTGGGTATCGGTCTGGCCGAAGGCCTCCATGATGGTTTCAAACAACAGGCTCGGATGGATGGGTTTGACGAGGAAACCGTTCACCTGAGCCTCTTGGACAGCTCTCCTGACGACATGTTCTTCCCCATAGGCAGAGGCCATGATGACCACAGGAAATCGGCTCAAGGTCAATTCGTGACGCATTTTGGCGACGGCGGTGATGCCATCCATCCCGGGCATCATGAAATCGGTGACGATCAGATCGAAGGGCTCTCCCGTCAAGTCGGCTTCCTGAACGGCGCCAATGGCTTCCTGGGCATTCCGGGCTTTGGTGACTTTGAACGTGAAGGATGTCAAATAATCCGCCATGACGTTGCGGGCACTCTCGTTGTCATCCACAGCCAGCACCTTCAGACCGCGCAGATCAAGGGTCGGGAGCAGGGATTTTTTTGTGGCCTGTCGGGAGATGCCCAATCGAACGTCGAAGATGAAACGGGATCCCTGACCGTATACGCTTTCCACGCGAATTTTTCCATCCATCCTGTCGATCAAAAGTTTGGCGATGATCAAACCCAGACCGGTTCCGCCATATTTGCGGGTGGTGGATGTATCCGCCTGGGTAAAGGCCTGGAACAGTCTGGCCTGTTGCTCCGGCGTCATGCCGATGCCCGTATCCCGCACAGTAAACCGCAGGCGGACAAAGTCGTCGCTTTTCTCGCCAAGCTCTACAATGACCGCGACCTCGCCTGTCTCCGTAAACTTGATGGCATTGTTGGCCAGGTTGATGAGCACCTGACTGAGCCGGAGGGGGTCACCGACCAGGCTCGGGGGGATGTCAGCCGCCGTTTCCAGGAGAAATTCCAGATGTTTTTCCTGTGCCTTCAGGGAAATCATGGTGGCCATGTTTCCCAGCACTTCCTCCAGAGTGAAGTCAACGGACTCCATATCCAGTTTACCCGCCTCGATTTTGGAAAAATCCAGAATGTCGTTGATGATGCGAAGCAGGGAAGTGGCGGCGTGATACACCTTGCGGATGTAATCCTTCTGGCGAACCGTCAGTTGGGTTTGCAGGCAGAGATGGCTGAGGCCGATGATGGCGTTCATGGGGGTACGAATTTCGTGGCTCATGTTGGCCAAAAATTCGGACTTGCCTTGATTGGCGATGTCGGCAGCCTGCCGGGCCTCGACCAGTTCGCGTGTTCGTTCCGCCACCCGTTGTTCCAACTCCTCCTGATGGGTGCGCAAGGCCCTGGTTTGTTGGTCAAAGGTTTGGGCGAGCATCTCCAGCTCATCGCCCGTACCGATCGGCGAGCAGGCCTCTTTGCCGTAACTGCGCACCCTTTGGCACAGAGTGAGAATGGGATGGGCCAGATTGTTGCCCATACGCACAGCGACCAGGCCAGCCAGAAAGACAAACAGCAACCCCAGGGATCCGAAACGAAGCAGGGCCCGGTGGATGGAGGCTTGATGGATGGACACGGGAACGCTTAATGCCAACGTCACCCCCATTTTTTCCAGCCAGGGCATCTCGCTGCCATCGGCCTCGACCTGGGCGGAAATCATGTGCTCCGGGTCTGCATTCTGGAGAGTGAAGAGTGTCTGCCGTGCGTCCGCTATCCGGTAGCTGACATTTTTTTCTCTCTGCAAAAGGCGTTGCACGATGCGGTACAAGTCAAATTCCACCACCACCGCGCCCTGGATGGTCTTGTAATATTCGATGGGAACGACCGCCATCAGGGTTTTGCCGGCGGTGATGAACAGGCTGGCGCGACCCATGGCCAAGGCCTGCCGGAGTTGCGGGAAACTGTTGTAATCGGGAGGTTCCCGGGCCTGGACAAAAACCGCCCGGCCATCAAAATCCACCAGAGCAAAGGAGAGAAGATCCCGGTTTTGGGCAAAATCTTCTGCCAATCTTGGCAAATGGGTCTGGCGGTTTTCGGCGTCGATCATGCCGTTGATGATCAGGTGGCTGCTGGTCAGCGCCTGGGTGGTTTCCATGAGATAAGCAACACGCTCCTCCAGGCGTTGCAGCTCCAAAAAGGCAATTCTGTGCAGGGTGTCGCGGCTCTCCTCCTCCAGCTGGATCTTGAACAACCCACCCACCGACAGTGCAGAGAGCCCCACAACCAGGACAAAAAGCAACCCGATTTGCCAGACGAGGCGCTTTCTGAGGCTTTTTCCCGAACCTGGCGGGGATGTGGTCATGGGGGGGCTCCGGAAAGCTGGGGTACGATGTGGCCGGAGGCGTCGAAGCGGGCCATGAAATAGTCGTTCCGGTCGAGAGCATCGTGCCTGTCGGAGGTGAATGGTGGATGATAGTCCTTGATCAACCCTTTGTAGTCGGCAATGTGTTCCAGGGCATCGCGTATGGCTTGACGGTTTGTGGTGCCAGCCTGGTGTATGGCGCGGGCCAGGAGGTGAACCAGATCGTAGGCCTGGGCGAAACCGGACAAGGGGAGAGTCATATCCTGAAACCCCGCGCCAAACAGATCCCCATACGACTTCTGTAGCGCTCGAAGGCGGGCCTCCTGGGCACGGGCCGGGGAAAAGGTTTGCAGAAAGGTCAGCTCCACCTTGTCGAGCGCATGCCGGGTTTTGGCAAAAAAATCGCCCCCGATGATGCCCCAGTGGGAGACGATGGGCAGGGTGGGTTTATGGATCGCCACAGCTTGCAACCACGACACACTCTCATCGGCATTGACCACCAAAACAACCACATCGGCGCCACTGTCCCGCATGGCCTGCATATGGGTGGTGAAATCATGTTCACCCCGGTTGATCCATGCCACCAGAACCGGGGTGATGTTGCGTTGTTTGCAATGGTTTTGCAAATGGGGAAGCATGTTGCGACCCCAGGCGGTCTCCTCCAAAACCAAAGCCACACGCGACCCTTTGGCCAGAGCGGCGTCAACCAGGAACGGACCGGCCAGACGATCATTGGCGGAGATGCGGAAGGAAAATGGGGAAAGACGGTCGGTATGTTCCACCACGCCAGCCGCAGCGGCCCTGGCCACGAGGAAGGGAATCTTGAGCTCATCGGCCAGCTCCGATTGGGCCAGAACGACCGGGCTGTTCGTGCCGCCCAGAATGGCCACCACGGCATCCTGTTTGGCCAGAAAGCGGAAATGATCCACACCTCGGGTGGGGATGGCCATGTCGTCAAAAGCCAGCAAGGCCAAAGGTCGCCCCAAAACGCCACCAGCCTGGTTGATCTCGTGCATGGCCAGCCTGGCGCCCTGTTTGATGGCCAGACCGGCACGGGCCCGTGTCTGGGAAAGCGCCGTATCCAATCCGACGACGATCTCGTTTCCCTTGCCCTGACGTGACTGCCAGTTGAAAAGCAACTCCTCGGTTTTGGAAATGATGTCACTGCCGATCACCTCCTCGAATTGCAGGGAAAGATGGCGCAATTTTCGGGTAAAGACGGCGCGTTCCTGTTCGGTCAGGCGGTTGATCCTGACCCCGGCTTGCCGGATTTGCTGGAGGAACTGCTCTTCCCTTCGGGCGGTCTCTTCGCGTTGAAAGGGTGTGATGGTTTTGGCTGTCTCCAACAACAAGGTTTGCTGTACATGCGGCAGGCGCGCAAGAAGGGTCTCACTGATGGCCAGGACATAGGCAAGATAGGCATGATCACTCAAAGTCAGGTGAGATTGCACCTGATGAATGCCCATGGCCGCGATGGCAGACAGGGGGTTTTCCTGGGCCTCCACCACCCCATCGGCCAGGGCCTGGCGGATTTCGCGAAACTCGATGGGAATGGGTTTGGCGCCCAGATCGGCGTATTGATCCATGATAAGGCGGCTTTGCATGACCCGCACCTTGAGATCATGAAAATCTTCCGGGGTATGAATGGATCGATTGGCAGTGAATTGCTTGAAACCGTTGCCCCAGAAGGTGGCGCCCACAAGACCGACGGCATGCAGTTTGGACAACAGCAATTGACCAGGTTCGCCATCCAACATGCGGTAGAGCATGTCCGGCGATGAAAAATAGAACGGCAGGTCCACATATTGGAGGGCAGGTAGCAGGATACTCATCTTGGCCGTGGGAATGAGGACGATATCCAACTCGCCATCGCGGGCCATTTCGGCCATTTTCAGATCGTTGCCCAGCTGGCCTTCAGGAAAAACATCCACACGCAACGCGCCATGGGTTTGCGACCCGATGGTCTGGGCAAAGCGTTCCGCAGCCACTCCCATGGCACTGTCTTGCGGCATGTTATGCCCAAACCGCAGGGCCGGTCGGGCTGTGTGGGAACTGTCGCCCGGTGGGGATGAGGAGGGATGGAAGGCCGGCCACCACGCCCAACCGATCAGCGCAAGAATGACAGACAGAGCAACGACGTGGGCATATCTCATGGGTGGGGACAGCTCGGCGCCTGACAACACATGGTTACTTTACTTTCATTCAAGCTGTTGTGCATGAGTATGAGAGTATTGGTGTCGTTCGCTGGCAAAACGGATGGCGCGCGCCAGCTTTTTGGCGTTCAGTTCGCTTTTGCCCAAAAAGTCTTGTGCACCCTCATGGACAGCCTGGGAACCCAGGGAACTCTCCTCCAGGCCTGTCAACACCAGAATGGGAACGTCGGAGAAGGAGTCGTGAAACCTCAGGAAAGTATCCAACCCCTGACTATCGGGAAGATTGAGGTCCAACAGGATGAGATCATAATTGTCCCGGCGCAAGGAGTAGAAGGCACTGGCCAGATCGACCACACAGTTGACGGAGAGTCCTGCCGGAAGCATGAACTCTTCCGGATTGCGGCGGGCGTTGCTCAACCAAGCGCGGACCAGGTGCGAAAAGTCGACATCATCATCCACCATGAGAATTTGGAACTGGCCCATCATGTCCATGTCCTCCTTGTGAATCTCCGCATAACCGGTGAGCATGGCCTTGATCTGGGCGGTGACCGGCCTGCCGGTAAAGGACATGTAGACATGGAGAATCAGAAAGCTGAGAAGAAGGTAAGCCATGGCTTCATGGATGCCGGCGATGACCCGCAAGGATAAAAACCCCAACCCTGTCTGTTCCCACTGGAAATAGTACATGTACAACAGGCCTGTTCCCCATATCGTTGGGGTCAGCAGGACATTCAGCAGAAGATAGGTAAAACGTTGCAGGGGGTTGTGTTTCAACCGGGGCGTTGTTCTGAACGGATGACGATGTTGCGTGGGGTTGAATATGCCTTTGGAGTAATAATGCACCATGGCACGCATCTTATGCCTGGTCGGAATGTATTGCTGCCACTCTCCGGTGACCAGAAACCAGAAAATGGTAAAAATCCACAACCAGATGAGGGTACGGGCAAAGATGATGTGCCAATGAGCGGCGAGGGCAAAATCCATGACCACGATCTGGCTGGAGGCGTTCAGGCCAGTTACCATCAGGCCGATCATCAGAATGGCCTGAGACCAGTGCCAGAACCGTTCATAGCGCGTGTAGAGCAACGCCTTGCGCGTGGTCAAGTCTTATCTCCGTTGCAGGCCGGGAAGGAGAATACGCAGCGCGCCATGAATGACCACGCTGACCAGAGTCAACAGAACCAACAGACCCCCGAGGCGACGAATCCAGGGGGAAGAGTCCCGACCCAGGAGGTAGAAGTCGGTCAAATCCTTCAAGCGGCTGTTGGGATCATGGCAATCCCGGCATTGCAGAGCGGACTCCTTGGGAGCCACCATGTGGGTCAGGGGAAAATACATGGTGGCATCCACGAAACCCACCTGCCCGCTGAAAGGTGGAGCGCCCGGACTCTTCATGCCGGCGGCAACGGAACGGGACCAGTCGAAAGAACGGTAGAAGGCCTCCTTGTCCTCCACGGAGTCGACAACGGCATGGTTGATGACCATGTTTTTATTGACCGGATCGTAGGGCATTTTGGATTTCATGACTTTGAAAGGCCAAATGCGGGACTTGCCATCTCCATGGCGTCCGGAAATGCGATTGAGCGGAACCGGAGAGGTGTCGTCGATTTTATCATGCAGCAGGGTGTAGTCCACCTGGCCGTCGAACCATGCGTACTGAGGAACAAGGTTCTCCCCCCAGGTGATGACGCCGTGCTGCCGGGAGTAGGTCGCGGGGTGGGTTGCGGCGACTTCGGCAGGTTCGGGGGGCAGTTTGTTGTCACGGGCGGGGCGACCGGCCTGACTCCAATCCCAGGAGGTTTTGGTTTTGACCCCGCCACGCGCATAGAGGGGAATATGGCAGGTCTGACACGCGATCCGATAGGTGTGGTCGTTCAGCAGGGGTTGCGACCGGTGCGACGTTGCGCCATGGCAGGATTCACAGGAGGAGAGCGTGTTGTCAACGTGGCCGGGCCGTTTGATCCCCCGGGTGTCGTGGGCTTTCATGGCGTAACGACTGCCGGCGATTTGGTGCTCCTGGGTTGTGTGGCACACGCTACAGTTGAAGTTCAAACCATCTTTGGCCATGTGAACATCGACGTTGCGACCGGGAGTCACCAGAGAGGAGTCCAGATCACCATGTTTGGCGCCATCACTGGCGCCACCATGGAAGTGACAGACACCACAATTGTGCCGGGTGGAGCGTGCAACGCTGTGGGCCATGGCCGGCAAGTCAGGGATGAGTATGGGCTCCCCCTTGGACATCAGGACAGCGTATCCATAGGGGTATTTGCGGTAGTTGCCGGTTTGCTCGTGACAGACCAGGCAATCCACCTGCTCCTCGGAGGATCCAACCACCTCTGGATCCTTCCATCCATACCCGACGTGACAGCGGGCGCAGAGCTTCCAATTGGATTGAACCGAACCGCAAAAAGCGTTGGTCACATGCTGCTTGCCGTAGGTGCGCCGGGCATCCTTGGGGGCATATTGCCAGGTCCAGTGGGTTGTCTTCATGACCTGGCTGGCCGCCTCGGTGTGGCAGTGCAGACAGGCCCGCGTGACCTCCTGTCCTGACGCAAAGGGGCCGTCAAGTTCCTTGAGTTTACTGTGCCTGGCGGTGGAGAAGGCCGCTTTATAGGGATCCTGCACCACCCCGGCTGCTGCCGTCGCACACCAGAATGACAGGAAGCACAAAACGACTCCCAAAAGGGTTCTCAGCCTGGGAGAGAGTGACATGCCTGCCCGCAAGCCAAAATTTTTTGTCACCATTCGGTACTCTTCAAAAAGCTCTCGGCACGGCAACCACTCGGCACCCTTTCAAGAAGATCCTTTGGCACGAAAGACTTGATCCGGGCTTCGCCCCGAACCCAACCGGGTTCAGGCCCGTGGTGGCGCCTTGCCGTTACAGGCAGGTCGCGTAAAACGAGGGCGGATTTCCCTTGGATGACGCGAAACGTGTCACGCAAAACCTGACGGCCACCCCTTCCGCCAAGGAACCACTCCAGATCGGATCCATTGAAGTTGGCATTGGGACAATAGTCAAGCAAATGTTTTTCAAAAAGCCTGGACACGAAAGCCCTGGTCAGGGCTTCGCGGCGTCACGGTCGCAAATGCCCGGGATTGCTGCGTGGCCGCTGTTTTTGCACCCCCGGAAACACCTCGTTGAAGTCGCGGAACAGAGATTTATAGTTTTCTGGATCCCGATAGGATTTTTTGACAAACCCCTCCGGCAATTCGGTCAGTTCCTGGACATCGGACCAGCCATTGGGCAAAGCATAGGCATAGTAGGGAAATTCGCCGGGTACGTTGTGGACCATGACCACGTTGATGAGACTCTCCAGACGCATCGCCGCATAGACCCGATGCATGCCATCATTGATCAGGGGGAGTTCCCGTCCATCGGGTTCCCGGGAGATCTCCACGACAGGCGGTGTCAGGGGGATGGGACCGATCTCCGTGTCGGGGTTTTCCGGATCCTTCATCCAGAACAGGATACCCCCATCCAGGCTGAAAATGTTCACACCCTGTTGGCGAAACGCTTCATGCAGTTCCAGAATGCGATCCAGATCATCGCGCAAAATGTAACGCTGCGCCGGGAAGAGGCTCAAGGGGTGAGTGCGTCGGGCCAGGGTCAGTTGGGCCTCTTCGTAGATCATGAGTTGCCCATGACCCTTCAGGCGCGTCCGTTGCAGGCGATACAGCAGTTCGTCCTCGGTGATGACTTCATGACGAGTGATGCGCATGGTTGTCGGGACTCCTTCTCAAGAAAAGCTTTTCCGCGAAAAATTTTGTCAGGGAAAAATTTTGTCAGGGTTGCGCTGCGAAGAAAGCCGGGACACAGGTCGCCTTCAACACCCTTGCAAGAAAAGCCTGGACATGAAAGCCTTTGTCAGGGCTTCGCCCCGAGCCCCACCAGGGCTCTGCCCTGAACCCGCCAGGGAGCCAGCCCCCTGGACCCCAATTCGTTGGCGGGTGGTGAATAGTTACCATTTTTTATCCATCGTCCTGCACGCGATCCACATGCCGCGCAATCTCCCTGCCCAGGTAGAGGGCGTGGGAGATATCCGCCACGGCCATGTCGCGTACCAGTTGCCGCTCCAGCTCCATGGGGGTGCGTCCCCGATACTCGGTCAGGCGTTGCCCCTCGAAAGAGTGTTGGAGAACGATCTCACGGGTGACCGGATCCGTCGTGATCTGGAACTCACCGTGCGGGTCGGGCCGCAGGCCGTGGGGGGCGGCCTCGGGATCCAGGCCACCGGCGTCGCTCCATGCTTTGGCCACCGCCTGGGCCCGCTCCATGGCCAGAGGATCGACGGAGATGGAGTGGCTGAAGATGGTCAAGGGTCCACAGGGCAGCGCCACCGCCTCGGCAATACGGGCCTGGATGGCCATGAGGCCATAACAGTTTTCCGGCCAGGCATCCATGGCGTTGTGGCTGCGGAAGGTGGCGGTCAGGTGCAAGGCGCCAGCAAATTTGCGCAAAAAAAGCGTGACCAGACAAGGGTGGCCGTGCGTCTCCGGCAACAAATCCCGGCTGTTGTCCCACAGGGAGATGTAGGCATTGCGGGTTTCCGGATCGGCGCGCAGGTGGGTGATGGCCAGTTCCAGCCCATCCAGGGGTGCGGCCTGCCCCTCTGCCGGGAACCCCCAGCCGGGGATCGCCGCGGCATCGGGATCGCCCGTATCGGCAAGGGTAGGTCGAAAGTATCCACGCAGGCGGTTGCCGTAGGTATAGGACTCCTCCTGCGGCGGCGTCGGGTCCATGATTCTTTTTTGGTAGGCGCGAAAACGGTCCAGGGAGAAGCCGTGCCGGGAGAGTGTCTCGGCGGTTTCCTCCACGGGACGCTTGACGATCACCTTGACGTTGGGGAGTTCGATACGCTCGCCCTTGCGCAGCCGTGTACGGTGCCCAAAGCGGACGATGCGAAAGATCAATTCACGCCAGGCCGCCATGGGTGTCAGGCCGACCACCGTATGCGCCAAAGGCTCCGATGGATGGTGTTGGACCGTGAGGACGGGCAGGGGAAAGTCAAGGCGTTCACCCTGCACGGGTTGCGGGGGGGGGAGATGGGCAAAAAAATGCGCGACCCCGGGCTGGGTTTCCGGATCACGCAGGGATCCCAACGGAGTCACGGCGATCCGCCCGCCAAACAG
This sequence comes from Magnetococcales bacterium, assembly GCA_015231175.1. Taxonomy (NCBI): domain Bacteria; kingdom Pseudomonadati; phylum Pseudomonadota; class Magnetococcia; order Magnetococcales; species Magnetococcales bacterium. The sequence goes on from JADGBZ010000009.1 coordinate 60,864, forward strand.
TTCCGGTGTGACCAGCCCATCAATCTTGCGTTGTGTACCCACGATGCGCCAGGTGGAGGTGCCCAGGAAGAGGGTCGTTTCCAGGCCGGCATGAAAAAAGGCGGTCAACTCCTCGCGGGATCCGGACAGGTTGCGACCCAGCACGAGCAGGTGGCGGATTTGCGGGTTCCAGGCCAGATTGCGCAACAGCTCGGGGAGACCGTTGCCGTAAAGATTGCCCATGACGGCAACTCGGGATGTCTCCGGTTGCAGGTCGACCGACCAGGCGACAAACTGTTGGCGAACCCTCTCCACGGGGGTCCACAAGGTCACCACCCCAACATCTCCCAGTGGGTTGATGGCCTGTAGGCGGTCCTTGAAGTAGAGGGGAAGAAATTCCATGGCGATAGATTGCAATGAATTTGCCAACAGGGCCATCGCATTTGAAAAAACGTGCCGCCGACCCCAATTTTTGCAAACCTGCAATATGTCTCGCAAACCTGCAATACGTCCGCCTTCTGGCGCAAAAAGACGCGCCAGAAGGCGGACCATGGCCCGTCGCCCCTTAAGCCTTTTTTGCAAACAACGCAAAAAAGGCCTGGGAGAAGGGGGGCGAACAACAACAAAACGGGGCGCTGCCCCGGACCCCGCAAGGGCGCTGCCCTTGACCCGCCAGGGAGCCAGCCCCCTGGACCCCAATTCCAAAAAACGATCATGGCTTTGGGTATGCCCACTTCAAATGCGATTGTCCTGGGGACAAGCCACCAAGGTGGCAGCGGTGTCAGAGGATATGATAGCCTGAGAAACCGTTCAGCGATCGGTAACGCATCGGGGTCCAGGGGGCTGGCTCCCTGGCAGGGCCTAAGACAGCGTCCTGGTGGGGTTCGGGACGAAGCCCTGACAAAGGCTTTCATATCCAGGCTTTTTTTGCAAGGGTGCCGGATGGTTACAAGCTGGATTCAACAAAAAGGAGTCGGTCATGCCACCAGGGGCGGAAGAGATCTTGGCAACAATCTACGGATGCGTCGATGAGATCAATCGGCAACTGCCAAAAAATGGACAACTGCAAAAGTCCCCCGCCAGCATCCTGATCGGTGCGGGCGGGGTTCTGGATTCGTTGGGACTCATCACGTTGTTGGTGGCCCTGGAGGATGCCCTGAAAAAAAAACTGGGCCTTGCCTGTTTTTTGCTGGACGAAAAAATTCTCGTCGATCCCCAGGGACCGTTTCATACGATAGATGGTCTGTTGCAATGGATCATCGCCAGCCAAAACAAGGGGGGGTGAGGTATGGCCGCGTTGGCGCTCGACCTGATCGCCGATTTCAATGCCGAACCCCTGGCGCGCTATCTGCGGCATGCGCAGAGTGCGCTGGACCTGACGGTCAGGGTGGCCCCTTATGGGCAGGTCTACCAGTCGCTGCAAAGTGATGCGGCGGCGGGGTGGGGTGGGATCATCTGGACCCTGCCGGAACGGGTGCTTCCCGGTTTTGCCAGAGCCATGCAGTTTGCCGAGAGCGACTGGTCACAATGCCTGGCCGAGGTGGACCATTTTGCCGCAGCGGTCCGGCATGCGGCGGGGCTGCGTCAACATCTTTTTGTGGCCAGTTGGGTGTTGCCCCCGGATTATCGTGGCTACGGCATGCTGGATTGGCGCCCCGGCATCGGCCTTGCCAATCTGTTGGCGCAGATGAACCTGCGCCTTGCCGAACGGTTGGCAGGAGAGGGGAATATCCATCTGCTCGATGCCGGGCGTTGGTTGTACGCCGCCCCCCGTCCCCACATCCCGAAATTGTGGTATGCGACCAAGGTGCCCTATGCCGGGCCGGTCTTCGAAAAGGCCGCCGGGGATATACGGGCAGCCATCCTGGCTGTGTCGGGGCGTGCCAAGAAATTGATTGTCCTGGATCTCGACCATACCCTGTGGGGCGGTGTGGTGGGGGAGACCGGCTGGGAAGGGATCCGTCTCGGGGGGCACGATTTTGTCGGCGAGGCCTTCTGCGATTTTCAGCGGGCCCTGCTGGCCCTTGCCGAACGGGGCATCCAACTGGCCATTGCCAGCAAGAATGACGAGGCCGTTGCCCTGGAGGCGATCGACCGGCATGACGCCATGATTTTGCGTCGCCACCATTTTGCCGGTTGGCGCATCGATTGGCACGACAAGGCCGAAAATATCGCCTCCCTGGTCGCCGAACTGAATTTTGGTCTGGAGGCGGTGGTCTTCATCGACGACAACCCGGCGGAACGGGCCCGGGTACAAGGCGCCCTGCCGGAGGTTTTGGTGCCGGAGTGGCCGGCGGATCCAACGGAATATGTCCAGGCGTTGTGGGCGTTGGACTGTTTTGATGTCGCGGCCCTCAGTCAGGAGGATCGGCAACGCACCGCCATGTATGTAGCGGAACGTGATCGCCGCGCAACGCGGAAAGAGGTCGACTCGCCCGAGGCGTGGTTGCAACAACTGGCCATGACGCTGCGTGTTGGCCGTGTTGACACATCCAACCTGGCCCGGGTGACGCAGCTTTTCAACAAAACCAACCAGCTCAACTTGAGTACGCGCCGCCTGGGAGAGAAGGAGGTGCTGGCCTGGGCGCTGGAGCCGCGCCACGCCCTGCTTGCCCTGTCGGTGACGGATCGGTTCGGGGATATGGGGTTGGTGGGGGTGGTCGGTATTTCGGTAAACGGAACCCGGGGAGAGGTGGTCGATTTTATCCTGAGTTGCCGGGCGATGGGCCGCCGGATCGAGGCGGTGATGCTGCACCTGGCCATGCAGGAGGCGCGGCGCCTGGGTGCGCAGGAGATCGATGTCAAATATGTGCCAACTGCCCGGAATCGCCCTACCCTGGACGTTTTGCGCCAGATCGGCCTGAAGGAGGTGACGGAACACCTTTTCCAGGCATCCTGTCAGGATGTTGTTCCCCTGCCGGAGGCCATCCAGGTTGTTGTCGATGCGCCGGCAGGATCGCCATGATCGAGATTCGTCGTTGCCGGGGGGACGAGGTGGATCGGGTCATGACCTTTATCGACCGGCATTGGCAGCGGGGCCATGTTCTGGCTGTCAGCCGCGCCCTGATGGATTGGCAACATGGCGCCGCAGATGGCAGCCATGACTACCTGATCGCCCAACAGGATGGCCAACTGTTGGGCATCCTGGGCTACATTGCGACACGCCGTTTCGATCCGCAATTGGCGGCGCACAATACGCTTTGGCTGGCACTGTGGAAAATTGTCGATGGTTGTGGTGTCGCCGGGTTGGGGTTGCGCATGTTGGGGGCCTTGCGGGAGGTTGAGCCGCATGTGGCCCTGGCGGTGAACGGCATCAACAAGACCCATCCCCCCATGTATCGTGCCCTGGGTTACCGTGTTGGCGAGTGGCAGCGTTTTTTCCTGGTCAATCCGCAGCGACCACGCCGCCTGATCCAGGCGCCTCCGGGGTGGAACCCACCCCTGCCCCGGGATGCAGGGGGTACGTTCATCGCCATGACGGAGGCTTCCCTGCGTGATCTGGATCCGGCCCGGGTGGCCTTCAGGGCGACCCCGGGCAAGACCCCTGTCTATTTCCTGCACCGTTTCTTACGGCACCCCTTTTACCGTTATCGGGTCTTTCTGGCCGAGGGTCCAGCGCATGGAGCGGCGCTGTATGCCGTGCGCGTGGCGGAACATGCAGGTGCGTTGGCGTTGCGTGTGGTGGATTTTGCCGGTGATGCCGCCGCCATCGCCTACAGCGGCGCACCCCTGGCCGGGCTCATGGAGAAGACACAGGCCGAGTTTTGCGATTTTGCCCACCTGGGTCTGCCGGAGGCCCCCTTTCTGGCAGCGGGATTCGCCCGGCTGGATCCGGATGGGCCGGTGATCGTGCCCCACTACTTTGAGCCTTTCCTGGCCAGCAACAGCCGGGTCTGGTGTGCAATTCGCACCGATGCCGCGGCGCCGACCGTCATCTGTCGTGCCGATGGGGATCAGGATAGGCCTAACTTGCTACCTTTCAGGTGAATATTTGGCAAATCCTCCCGTATGACCCGCGCCCTCCGTCTGACCCTGTTGGTCCCAGGGCATCGGACGCCTAGTGGCTCAACCGACATGATTTGAAGTGTTCACTTTTCTTGACTATTCCGCACTCTTTCAAGAAAAGCCTGGGCATGAAAGCCTTTGTCAGGGCTTCGCCCCGAACCCCACCAGGGCGCTGCCCTGGACAAAGCCAGGGAGCCAGCCCCCTGGACCCCGTTTCATGGTTGAGCTGTTCCCGGAGCATTGGAACATTTCTGCACATCAATTCAACACGATTGAGCCAGTAGACCTTCGACAAGTCTCCAGATACACCAAAACGCCGTTGAATGATGTCTGGCACAGCATACGCTGCAAGATTTTCCGAATCAGGCTTTTTGAAGAACCGCCCCTTATGCCCAACCTTGCAATGATGGTAATGGTATTCGATGGCAAACATGCAGAAGCAAAATGCGGATATGTGGAACCGGCCCGCGTGATTGAATTGTGGGGCACGACGCCTGTCTTTACTGAATGACCACCTCCATCACATGTTTGTCCTTGACCCAGGCGGCAATCTTTTCAATATCTTCCCGCGAGGGCACGGCGATGCACCCCAGAGTCCAGTTGGATAGACGCACGGTATCTTTGTAGCGATCCGGATCCTGGTGCGGCCCGTGAATGCCGATGGCCCCTCCGGAATACCCCTGTCTCTTCTGCTCGGGTGTCGGATATCCCACCGGAATGAAGGTATGAAAATAATCGGAAGGACGGCCAAGGCCAAGGTAGTAGCGACCGAGTGGGGTACGCGCATCCCCTTCGACACGCTTGTTGAGTCCTCCCCTCCCCAAGGCAACGCGGAAAGAGCCCTCTTCCCGGCCCGCGTGACAAAGACGCAGCCTGTAGGCCAAAGTGTCGACCTGCACGATCGATCTCTCCCTGGGGCAGGTGCGATACTCATCTCGCTCTTCCACCTGCAAAGGTGGAACCTCCTCAGGCGGCGGCTTGGGCGTGCAGGCCGTCAAAAAAGTGCTGCACAGGGTGACGCCAAACAAAAATTGTCGCAACAAACGCACGTGCATATCCGGTTCTCCCACTCCCTGCCAAAGATGGTGCGCAAGAGTGTGCCGGTAATGCATAAATCATACCATAATTGGGGTGGTTTTGCGTCGTTACACCGAAACTCACTCCTGCACCACACGGGGCAGATGCGTCCGGTCATAAGCCACGTCCGCCAGGGTTGGGGCCAAGCCAGCCCGCCGCAACCGACACTCCAGGAACACATCCTCCGTACACTCCCGACAAGCCTCCTGGTTCAGAAAGCGTGTGACAATCATGTGGATGGCCTCGAAGACGGAGTCAAAAATATGATCCTTACCAATAATTTCAAGACATCCTGAGCGCTGGATGGTCTCGCTGACCTGCTGGTGGACATCGAACAAAAACAGGCCTCCACCCCGCCCCCGGCGGCGCAACGCCTCATGAATGAGCATTTCGGCGCCCGTGACATCGACAAAATTGATGGCCGAACCCACCATGAGCAGGTTGACGGCCCGGGGGGCCTTGCTGTCCAGACAATTCAAGACCTCTTCGACATGGTTGACCGCGCCAAAAAAGAGCGACCCATCCACGCGGATGATGCGGAGCTGGGGACACTCCGGCAGGCGCTCCGCCACGACAAGGTGGTCATGTGTCCTGGGATTGGGCACGAGGCGGGTGATCACCGGATTGGCCCGGCCCCTGAGGTAATAGACCAGGGAAAAAATCACCCCCAGATAGATGGCAAAATCCAGCTTGATCAGCAAGGTCGCCAGAAAGGTGCCGATCATCACCAGGGTCTCGGCCCGGCTGGTGTGCATGATCAGCCTGATCTCGGAAAAATCAATCAGATTGAAGGCGACCAGAAGAATGACTCCAGCCATGGCGGGAATGGGCAGATAGGCCACCCAGGGGGCGACGACCAGAAGGATGATCACGAGAAAAACGCTGGAAAATATGGCCGCCAAAGGGGTCTTGGCCCCCGCGCGAAAATTGATGCCGGAACGGGTAAACGAACCGGAGGAAGCATAGGCGGAAAAAAAACTCCCCACGATATTGGAGAGCCCCTGGCCGATAAACTCCTGGTTGTTGTTGATCCGCTGCCGGCTGTGCATGGCCACGGAACGGGAAATGGAGACAGCCTGAATAAGGCAGATCAGGGCCGTGGCGAAGGCGCCATTGGCCAGTTGTTGCCACACATGCAGATCCCATTCGGGCGAGGACGGATGCGGCAGAGTGGCCGGAATGGCCCCCACCCGGGGAATCGTGCCCAGTCCAGGGTCCAACGCATACGCCATGATGCTGCCACCGACCAGGGCCAACAACATGCCTGGCCAACGCGGACGAAAAATTTGCAGGACAACAGCGATACCCAACGCCACCACCCCCACCAGCAGGTCGGGTATCTGCATCCAGGCGGCATGCTGGACCAACTCCTTGATGGCATGAATGAAACTGCTCCCCGGAGGCAGACGGATACCCAAAAGCGACCCGGATTGGCTGATGGCTACCAACAGGGCCGCTCCAGCCGTAAATCCCACCACCACCGAATTGGACACAAAATTGACCAGAGTGCCCATGCGCCCCAACCCCATCGCCAACTGCATGACTCCGGCCAGAAAGCTTAACGTCAGGCAATAGTTAATGTAGTCACTCCCCCCCGGAGTCACGATCGGCGCCAGGGTGGTGAACAGGATGATGGAAATCGGTGTGGTCGGTCCGGACACCAGATGGTGCGATGAACCAAACAATGCTGCTACAATGACGGGGACCATGGCACTGTAAAGCCCGTACTGCGGGGGGAGTCCAGCAATGGAGGCAAAGGCGATACCCTGCGGCAAAACCACCACAGCCCCCGTCAGGCCGGCCAGAAGGTCCGCCTTCAGGGTGGCCCGATTCATGGCGGACAGCCAATGCCGAAACGGAAACAGTTCGGCCCATGCCGTGTGGCAATGGACCTCTGCGGTTTCAGATTCCGTGGGCTGGGTTGGCTCCGGCATGAATGGCTCACCTCTTCCGCAGAGCCAGTTCCCTGGCCCCCGCTTTCGTTGACAGAGACACACCCATGCTAACATGGAACCAACTCGAAGAGAAAATTGATAACGATTCACCACACCCTTCATCCGGACAGGTACCCCACACAGCATGCATGCCGAACTCCCAGAACGCCTGATCTCCGCCCAACCCTCTCCCGAGGAGACAAACAGTGAGGCCACCCTGCGCCCGCGCCGGTTGGCAGAGTTTATCGGTCAGGAAAAATTGAAGAGCAATCTGGGCATTTTTTTGACTGCCGCACGCGAACGATCAGAGGCCCTGGATCACGTTTTGCTGTTTGGACCACCCGGCCTCGGCAAGACCACCCTGGCCCAGATCCTGGCCGCCGAAATGGGCGCCAACCTGCGCGCCACCTCCGGACCGGTGATCGTCAAGGCGGGTGATCTGGCAGCCCTGCTGACCAACCTGAACCCCGGGGATGTGCTGTTCGTGGATGAGATCCACCGCCTCAATCCGGCTGTGGAGGAGATCCTCTACCCTGCCATGGAAGATTTCCAATTGGATATCATGATCGGGGAGGGCCCCTCGGCACGTTCGGTCCGCATCGACCTGCCCCGCTTCACCCTGGCCGGCGCCACAACCCGCGCCGGCATGTTGACCAGCCCCTTGCGCGACCGCTTCGGCATTCTGGGACGCATGGAGTTCTACACCGCACAGGAATTGACGCTGATCGTGCAACGCGGCGCCAAAATTTTGGGGGTTCCCATCACTCTTGACGGCGCCGATGAGATCGCCCGTCGGGCCCGTGGCACACCACGTATCGCCCTGCGCCTGCTGCGCCGGGTACGGGATTTCGCCCAGGTTCTCGGCAGCGGCCACATCGATCATGCCATGGCCGACCGTGCCCTGTGGCGGCTGGAAGTGGATGCCCTGGGACTCGACGCCATGGATCGTAAACTCCTGCAAGCGATCATCACCAAATTTGCCGGCGGTCCCGTGGGGCTGGATACCCTCTCCGCCGCCATCGGCGAAGAACGGGATACCATCGAAGATATCATCGAACCCTACCTCCTCCAGGAGGGATTCCTGGACCGCACCCCCCGTGGCCGGCGGGCCACCCCGGTTGCCTATGCCCACCTGGGTCACCCCCATCAAGGGAGCCTGCTGTAGATGAATGTCACCCCCTTCCCCTGGCCTGTGCGGGTCTATTACGAAGATACCGACGCCGCCGGCGTGGTCTATCATGCCAACTACTTGAAATTCATGGAACGAGGCCGCACGGAGTGGCTGCGCGCCCAGGGCATCGATCAGCGACGGTTTTTCCAGGAAACCGGCCTCATGTTCGCCGTGGCCCACATGGAACTGACCTTCCTGGGACCGGCCCGCATGGATGATCTGCTGACCGTGACCACCCGCATGGAGGCCTTCCGCCGTGCCAGCATCCACCTGCACCAGGAGATCTTCCGCCCAACCGATCAGGCAACCCTGATCCGGGCTACGGTGCGCATCGCCTGCATCGACGCCCGCTTCCGCCCGCAACGCCTCCCCCAAGGCATCCTCTCCCCAGCGACAACACCTTGGCCCAACACCATGCCCCTCCCGACCGGGTAAGACCTCACAAGGTGTATCGCTTTCACCACCCCGGGTGCGCTAAGATGCGCCGCACGCCGAGAAGATGAATGAATGCGCTGCGGAACAAATTTGCGTAATCAATCTGGTATGAAAATTGCTCAAGTATAGCTTGCGTGTCGCAGGAAGTTGGCGCGAAAAAGCCTCAAGGAAGAAAAAACCACCACCATGGAAGGAAAACGTTTGCCATGATGAACGAAGCCCTGGCTACCCATAGTATTTGGGATCTGGTCGCACAGGCTGGATTGCTGGTCAAGCTGGTCATGCTGGGTCTTTTGGGGGCATCTCTCGTCTCCTGGGCCATGATTTTTGACAAGTGGCGCCGTTTCCGCCGCATCACCCGTGAATCGGACGAGTTTGAAGAGCGATTCTGGAGCGGCGGCAATGTCACGGCGTTTTACCAGACAGCATCGCAAGAGTGGCCGGAGTGTCCCATCGTCACCATGTTCACCACCGGTTTCCGGGAGTGGAAACGCTGGGAGAGCGGTGAGCGGACAGGCGGCACCACCGCCCCCCGGGACGGCAGTGAGACCGGGGATCTGGTCGCCAGTGTCCGGCGTGCCATGACGGTAGCCCTGAACCGGGAGATCGACCAACTGGAACGCGGTCTGACCTTTTTGGCAACTGTTGGCTCCACAAGTCCGTTTGTCGGCTTGTTTGGCACCGTGTGGGGTATCATGAATGCCTTCCGTGGCCTGGCCGGCGCCAAAACGACAACGCTGACCATGGTGGCCCCCGGCATCGCCGAAGCCCTGATTGCCACAGCCATGGGTCTGGTAGCCGCCATACCGGCGGTGATTGCCTTCAACAACTACTCCGCCGAGTTGCGCCGCCTGAACCAGAAGATGGACAACTTCGGCGCCGAATTTCTCAACATCATCGAACGGCGGGTCGCCCGCATGAGAAGGAGCGCCTGATGGGTATGGGATCCTCCATGGGATCTGGCCGCCATGGTCCCATGAGCGACATCAACGTCACCCCCATGGTTGACATCATGCTGGTGCTGTTGATCATCTTTATGGTGGCTGCCCCTCTGTTGAGCCAGGGCGTGGAAGTGGAACTGCCCAACGCCCAAGCCAACCCCATGAGCTCGGAGCAAGAGCCCCTGGTGGTCACGGTCACAGCCGGTGGAGTTCCCTCCATCGAGGGGAAGACTGTCAACATGGATCAGTTGTCTGTCCGTATCCGGGCCGTCAAGTTGGCCAACCCACGTCTGCCTATTTATGTCCGGGGCGACCAGAGAGCCAATTATGGAGACATCATGCGAGTCATGGCCGAGATCCAACAGGCTGGCGCCACCGAAATCGGTTTGATGACCGAACCCCGGTAGTCCGGATCCAATCCATGGTATCAAGAGACTCACTCCTGTGGTCCATCGCCGCCCATGTCGTGGCCGTTCTGCTTGTTGTTTTCATGCCGCAGTCCGCGCCACCCTTGATGGTGATCGAGAAACCCCTTACGGTCAATCTGATCCAGGCACCCAAGGTCAAACCGGAAACGCGCGTGACCAAGCCGGCGCAAAAAACCGCCCCGGAGCCACTTCAGCAGAGCGAACCTCTGCCGAACATGCCCGGCTTGCCACCGCCTCCACCTGAAGCGCCGATTCAGCCAAAACCAAAGCCGGAGCCACCGAAAAAAGAGCCGCCAAAACCGGAACCACCGAAAAAAGAGCCGCCAAAATCGGAACCACCGAAAAAAGAACCACCAAAACCGGAACCACCGAAACCGGAACCACCGAAAAAAGAGCCACCGAAGCCGGAACCACCGAAAAAAGAGCCACCGAAAAAAGAACCACCAAAACCGGAACCACCGAAAAAAGAACCACCGAAACCGGAACCACCGAAAAAAGAACCGCCGAAACCGGAACCACCGAAAAAAGAACCGCCGAAACCGGTCAAGATTGAAGAAACAACGAAAAAAGAACCCAAAAAAGAGCCTCCCAAAAAGGAAGAGCCTAAAAAAGAAGAGCCCAAGAAGGTAGAACCCAAGAAAATTGAACCTAAAAAAGAGCCTCCCAAAAAGGAAGAACCCATAAAAGCAGAACCCAAAGCGGAGGAGCACAAGAAAGAGCCCCTGAAGAAAGAGGAACCTGAAAGAGCCCCAGCAAAGACTGAAAAGACCGAAGAGGCAAAAAAGAAGGAGCCCAGAAAAACCGAAAAGAATGAATCGGAATGGTCCGATATCACCAAGATGATCCAGGAGGAGTACGCCGGTACCACAACCAGGGAGGCACCTCCGAGTCCCGTGCCGCCAGCACCAGAGCACAAGCCGGCTCAGACGCAGCCACAAGCCCGGGCCCAGGTGCAGGCACAAGCTCCCGTGCAAGGTCCGCAGGTCAGCCGTTTGCAGGTGGAGCTTTACAAGAAGAGCGTGGAGACGAAGGTACGCACCAGTTGGATCAAACCAACCGGCATGCTTGACGAAAGCCGCCTGGCCGTGACGGTCCGTGCCGATGTCGCCCCGGATGGACGCCTGTACAACCCGCAGATCATCCGCTCCTCGGGTGCGGAGGTGTTTGACCGCTCGGTGTTGTCAGCCATTCACAAGGCCATGGATCTGCCCCAGCCCCCACAGGGGTGCCAGGAGTGTCTCAAGATCGTTTTTGTCTTCCGGGCATCGGACTCCTTTTGATCATGTCCCATTTGATCATGTCCAATCGCTCCCGGGCCCGCGCCCTTTTTTACAAAACGATTGGATCACTATTCACCACCCTTGCAGGATAAGCTTGGACATGAAAACCTTTGTCAGGGCTTCGCCCCGAACCCCACCAGGACTCCGTCCAAGGCCCTGCCAGGGAGCCAGCCCTCTGGATCCCGATCGTAGCCGGGTGGTGAGTAGTTACACGATTTGCTGTGCCGGTCGCGGCACCGTGTCCATATCTGCGAGGTTGCCATGATGACCATGAACCCCCGTTGGCCAGTTGAACGACCCCCCGCCCTGTCGGTCCCGCATGCTTTTCATGCCGGATGGATGGTTGTCAAACGGGCATGTCTGGCATGGCTGCTCCTGCTGGCCATGGCCGTTCCCTCCCATGCCGAATTGGTCATCGACATCCGCGAAGCGGGCATCAAACGTCTCCCCATCGCTCTGCCTCCCTTTGTCGAAGTGGGCGGAGGAGGAGGCCAGATGGGGCAGCAGCTTGTCAGTGTGATCACCTCGGACCTGGAACGCTCGGGTCTGTTCCGCGCCATCGATCCCCGCGCATTCATGCAGGACTCCGCCTCCTTGTGGCAATCCGGGCCAGACTATCGGGTCTGGCGCCAACTTAACGCCGAGGCCATCGTCTCCGGGGCCGTCCAGCAAAGCGGCGACGAGTTGACAGCCTCCTTCTATCTTTACGACACCTTCCAGGGCAAGCTGATCGGCAAGGGCAAACGTTTCACGACCCCCCTCAAAGACATGCGCCGCCTGGCCCATCGCATTTCAGATGAAATCTACTCCCGGTTGACCGGCGAGTCGGGCTATTTCTCCTCCCGTATCGCCTTCATCGCCCAGAGAGGACGCCACAAATGGCTGGCCATGATGGACCAGGATGGCGCCAACCGGGTGGATCTGACCCGGGAAAACAACCATCTGGTCCTGACACCCCGATTCTCCCCCAATGGAGAAAACCTGTTCTACATCTCCTATGAGACCGATCAACCCCGCATCTTCCGCTGGATGATCTACCAAGGAAAACGTTTCCAACAGGGTGAATACCCTGGCCTCAACAGCGCCCCTTCCTGGTCCCCCGATGGCCGCCATATGGCCATGACTCTGACCAAGGATGGCAATGCCGAGATTTACGTCAAGGATCTCATGAGCAACGCTCTGCGGCGCCTGACCTTCAACTCGGGCATCGACACCTCCCCTTCGTGGTCCCCGGATGGACGCCAAATCGTCTTCAACTCGGATCGCGCCGGCTCGCCACAGCTCTACGTCATGAACGCCGATGGGGGCAACGTGCGCCGCATCACCTACGATGGCCGCTACAATTCAGCCCCCGCCTGGTCTCCACGCGGCGACCTGGTCGCCTTCGTCAAGGGAGGAGAGGGCCATTTCCGCATCGCGGTCACCGACCCCAACGGCAACCAGACCCGCACCCTGACCAACTCCTGGATGGATGAATCTCCCACCTGGTCCCCCAATGGCCGCGTCGTCCTCTTCTCCCGGCAAGCGGGCGATATGACGCGACTTTACACAATCGACCTGACAGGCCATAATGAGCAGGCAGTGCCCAACGGGGATAACCTGGGCGGATCAGACCCTTCCTGGTCCCCCTTGATACGCTAACTAACCACCCGCGAACATTGACAATTCTGTCAGGGAGAAACGTCGCATGAAGCACACTGGTATTCTGATCGCAGGTTTGGTGACACTCGGCCTTCTGACGGGGTGCGGATCAACGCCAAAAAATGGGCCGGAGTCCGGTCCCGGCGGCAGCAGCAGCAGCGACTTGGCTGGAGGGCCCGGCGGTATGGGCGGCGCGGGCGGCTCGGGCCTCGGCCTGGGCAGCGGCAGTGAATCGGACCTGGAACGCGGTGGCAGCGGTGGCGATGGCGGCTTCGGTGGCCGCGATGGCATGGGCGGTCGCGATGGCATGGGCGGCGGCGAACCTGAACATCGCGTCTACTTCGATTTCAACAGCGCCTCCCTCACGCCTGAAGGAAGTCGCACCATGGCATCGAATGCCCAGTGGATCAAATCCAAAAATCCCAAGGAGATCATCATCGAGGGACACTGTGACGAACGCGGCACCCGCGAATACAACCTGGCCCTGGGCCAAAAACGCGCCGATGCCGTCAAGCAGTTCCTCTCCACGCAAGGTGTGGATTGGTATCGCATCCGGACCGTCTCCTTCGGCAAGGAACGCCCCCTGGTCTACGGTCATGACGAGTTTGCCTGGGCCAAAAATCGGCGTGCCGAATTGCGTGCCCAATAATTGTCCAGTTCGGGGAGGGAGGGGGTCACCGTGGGCGAAATCAAACCTGGGAACATGACATTGTCATCAACCGGGATCCAACTTCCCCGGCGCCTCCTCCTCCTCCCCCTGCTCCTGCTGGCAGCATGCGGCGCCCCCCCGCCCGCATCGGGACCGGCCCCTGTCGTTCGCGGCGACGACCCCGTGCAGGAGCCCCCTCAGTTGGAGAGGGAGATCAAACGCCTCTCCAAGACTGTCTCCGGCCTGAGCCACACCGCCGAAAACAGTCGGGCCGGCACCACGGAAATGGTCAAGCGTCTCGACCTGATGGAAAAAGAGCTCAATACCCTGCGCGGCGACCTGGAGGTCGCCCGCCACGAAAATCGGCAGCTCAAAGGTCAGATCGTCAACCTGAACGAAAAAAGTGTCCAGGCGCCGCAGCCAGCACCACCACCGTTCGGGACAGGCTTTCCGGATGCTGCCGTCCAAGCCCCTCCCGTGACAACAGCTCCTGTCGCCCCGCCCAAGATCGAGCCACCCCAGTCGGCCCCTCCCCCGCCACCAGCCGCATCCCAGGTCGTGGCAGCCTCCCATCCGGTCTCCGCGGCCCCCGTCAAAACCGTCAGCGGACAAAAGCCGGCTTCCGCAGATCATGCCTACAACGATGCCAGCGTCAACCTGAAAAGCGGGCGGTATGTGCAGGCTGGTGCGGGTTTCCGCGATTTTCTCAAATGGTTCCCCGACGATCCCAGAGCACCTCGGGCCCAGTATTGGGTCGGCGAAACCTTCTATGTCCAAAGGCAGTTCCGCGAGGCGTTGCAGGAGTTCAACCAGATTCTCTTGCGTTGGCCCAAAGATGAAATGGTTCCGGGCTGCCTGCTCAAAATGGGGTTCTCCCTCTACGAACTGGATGAAAAGGCCAAATCCCGCGCCATCCTGAACCGCTTGGTCAAGGAGTTTCCCGATTCACCGGCCATCCATGAGGCCAAGAAACGCCTCAAAAAAATCGCCGAGGCCCAGCCCTAAAGAGCCATAGCGAGAGGAGCGTCGTTGTCGGGCTTGACCATGGGTTCCCCAAAAAAAGCGGTCGTCCTGTTCTCGGGTGGGCTTGATTCGACCACCTGCCTCTTCGCGGCCCAAAAAGGCGGTTACGCCGTACATGCCCTCACCTTGCGCTACGGCCAGCGGCATCTGGGAGAGGTGGGGGCCGCCCAGGATGTGGCCGCCCGGTTGCCCGTGCAGCAACACCTGGTTCTGGATGTCAACCTCGGAGCCATGGGCGGTTCGGCACTCACTTCCCAGGCGTTGACCGTACCCAAAAACGGTCTCCAGGCTGATATTCCGATCACCTATGTCCCCGCCCGCAACACCATTTTTTTGTCCCTCGCCCTGGGGTGGGCAGAAACGCTGGAGGCCCGGGACATCTTCATCGGCGTGAATGCCGTGGACTACTCCGGCTACCCGGATTGCCGTCCGGAGTTCATCGTCGCCTTCGAGCGTCTGGCCAACCTGGCCACCCGGGCCGGCGTTCACGGCACGACCTACCGCATTCATACGCCTCTGCTGCACCTCTCCAAGGTCGCCATCATTCGGCAGGGTTTGGCCCTGGGGGTGGATTTCGCCCGTACCCGCTCCTGTTATGACCCCGATGCGGAAGGGCGCGGCTGCCGGTTGTGCGACGCATGCCGCATTCGCCTGACGGCATTCCAGGAGGCGGGTATACCGGATCCGGCGCCCTACCAGGATCCCTTCCCAGCGCCCGGGCCGTGAGCATCGACCCTGTCTTGAGTCACCTGCGCAAGGCGATCACGCCTCTGTTGACCCCCGGGACCGCCTTGGTGGTGGCCGTCTCGGGAGGACCGGACTCCATGGCCCTCATGCACCTGCTCGTGCGTTCGGGCCTGACCAACCAGCACCCCACCGTGGTGGCCCATTTTGATCACGCCTTGCGCATCGACTCCGCAACCGATGCCGACTTTGTCATCCAACAGGCCAGGCAACTCCACCTGACAACCCATGTCGAACGGTGGCAACACCCCCCCACGACAGGCAACCTTCTGGAGCAGGCCCGGCAGGCGCGTTATCACTTTTTGCTGCGTATCGCCCGACATACGGACGCCACGGCCATATTGACCGGCCACCAACAAGATGACCAGGCCGAGACCTTTCTGGAGAGATTGTTGCGGGGCAGTGGTGTTCGGGGACTGGGCGCCATGGCCCCCGTGCGCCCCCTGGAACCTTTTGCCGATACTCCCATTCAACTGGTGCGGCCTCTGCTGGCCCTGCGCCGGGACCGCCTGCGCCACTGGTTGCAAACACACCACCTGCCGTGGCGGGAAGATCCCGGCAACCTGGATCAGCGCCGTTTGCGCAGCCGCCTGCGTCAACAAACCCTCCCCTCCCTGGCCACGCTCACCCCGGACGGGGATCCCGTTTCCCGGCTGGCCCAGACAGCAGAGCGTCTGCGGGACGCCGACAAGGCGCTGGCATGGAGCTGGCAACGGGTACGCCCCGAACTCGACCTGCTATCCCTGGAACCGGGTACCCTCTCCCTCTCCTTTCCCCACCTCATCACCCTGCCCGACGAAATCATCCGCCGCGCCTTGGTTCACTGTCATACCACCATCACCGGCGACCCCTTCCCTCCCGGCGCACGCGCCATGGCTGGATTTCTGCACCATCTCCACCTGAACCGACCAACATGGTCCATGCGTATGCGCGGCATGACTGTCCTGCGTCAACAAGAAAGGCTGATTTTTGTGGCAACGTAACCATTCACCACCCGGCCACGCATCGGGATCCAGGGAGTTGGCTCCCTGGAAGAGACTTGGAACACATCGGGGTCCAGAGGTCTGGCTCCCTGGCAGGGCCTGAGACAGAGTCCTGGTGGGTTCGGGGCAAAGCCCTGACAAAAAGGAACCATTGAACTTTTTTAGACAGATACTTATTCTGATCGCATCGGTGATGGGAGGGTTGCCGAGGTGCCCTCGATACACGTCCGGTCAGATATGACAACCAGGAGGTTTTTTTGAACGGGTTTTACAAGAGTCTCTCTCTCTGGCTGGTCATCGGCTTGCTGTTGATCATTCTATTCAATCTGTTCAATCAGCCGAAGAGTCGCGACCACCACATTCCCTATTCCGACTTTCTGACCCACCTGGACCAGGGACGTGTCACGGAGGTGACCATCCAGGGACAAAATCTGATGGGCGTCTTCGCCGACGGGGGGTATTTTGCCACCTTTACCCCGGAAGACCCGGACCTGATCCGCAAGCTGCGTGATAAAAGTGTCGCCATCACCTCCAAACCACCCGATGAAACCCCCGTCCTGCTGACCATTCTCATTTCGTGGTTCCCCATGCTGCTCCTGATCGGCGTGTGGATCTTTTTCATGCGCCAGATGCAGTCCGGCGGGGGACGTGGTGCCATGTCCTTCGGAAAATCCAAAGCCAAAATGATGTCGGACAAGCAGAACAAGGTGACTTTTACCGACGTGGCCGGCATCGACGAAGCCAAGGAAGAGCTGGAAGAGATCATTGAATTTCTAAAAAATCCACAAAAATTTCAACGCCTTGGCGGCAAGATCCCCAAGGGAG
The DNA here is from genome assembly GCA_015231175.1 of Magnetococcales bacterium. NCBI lineage: Bacteria > Pseudomonadati > Pseudomonadota > Magnetococcia > Magnetococcales > Magnetococcales bacterium. Next base: position 77,979 of record JADGBZ010000009.1, read on the forward strand.
TGCTGCTGATTGGCCCCCCGGGAACCGGCAAGACCCTGTTGGCCCGTGCCATCGCCGGCGAGGCCAACGTACCGTTCTTCAATCTGTCTGGGTCCGATTTTGTGGAAATGTTCGTCGGCGTCGGCGCCGCCAGGGTGCGGGACATGTTTGAACAGGGCAAGAAAAATGCCCCCTGCATCATCTTTATCGACGAAATCGACGCCGTGGGCCGCCACCGGGGCGCCGGCCTGGGCGGCGGTCACGACGAGCGGGAACAAACCCTGAACCAACTGCTCGTGGAGATGGACGGCTTTGAATCAGCCGAAGGGGTGATCCTGGTCGCTGCCACCAACCGCCCCGATGTCCTGGATCCGGCCCTGCTGCGCCCGGGCCGGTTCGACCGTCAGGTCACCGTGCCCAATCCCGACATTCGCGGTCGCACGCAAATCCTCAATGTCCACATGGCCAAGGTGCCCGTGTCCGAATCGGTGGATCCGGAAGTGATCGCCCGGGGTACCCCCGGCTTCTCCGGCGCTGACCTGGCCAACCTGGTCAATGAGGCGGCCCTCGGCGCCGCCCGCACGGATAAAAAAGTGGTGGACATGGAGGACTTTGAGACCGCCAAAGACAAGGTGCTGATGGGCAAACCCCGCGCCTCGGCCATCATCTCCGAAAAAGAGCGCCGCACCACCGCCTACCACGAAAGCGGTCATGCCATCATCGCTGCCATGATTCCGGATACCGACCCGGTGCATAAGGTCACCATCATCCCCCGGGGACGCGCCCTGGGCCTGACCATGCAGCTCCCCACCGAAGATCGCCATACCTACTCCAAGCAACAATTGGAGGACAGTATTGCCGTGCTGATGGGAGGACGCCTGGCCGAGGAGACAGTGCTGAATCAACTGACCACCGGCGCCGGCAACGATATCATGCGCGCCACCGATATTGCCCGCAAAATGGTCTGCACCTACGGCATGAGTCCGCGCCTTGGTCCCCTGACGCTGGGAGAAAAAGAACAGGAGATCTTTCTGGGCCGCGAAATCACCCAACATAAAAATATTTCCGAACTCACGGCACAAGCCGTCGATGAGGAGGTTCACCGCATCATCAACGAAAATTACAACCGCGCCAAAGATATCCTGACGGAAAAGTTGGACGTCCTCCACGCCATGGCCGCCGCCCTCCTGGAGCGGGAAACCCTGGTGGCGGAAGATGTGGCCAAACTGATCAGGGGCGAACCCCTGGGAAAAATGAAAAAGCCGGTGCGCCTGAAAAAAAACAAGGCTGTCACAAAACCACCGGCCAACGATGGACAGAGCGACCTCGCCTCTCCACGACATGATCCAGAGGAGAAGTCCGCTTCCCCCGACGGTACGCCTCAGGCAGCGACCGAGCCCCCTTCGCCGGACGGGCAGGCAGCCGGCGAGACCTCCTCCCATGAAGAGAACGCCTCTCAGGAGAGTCTCAAGCCGGTCGGGGCGAAGATACGCAAAAAAAACCTGAAAAGTGATGCGGACATGGGTGAGACGGGCAGGGAAGATGCCGAGGTCGCCGGTCAGGCGGACAGTCAAAAACCGCGCAAGAAGACATGACGGTACGAACCATCTTGGAACCCTTGGCCGGCCATGGCCCGGACGGAAATCCAAGCGGCATTTTTGCTGATCCCCCGTTTGACCTGACCGATCTGGATTGCCCGTGGTCTGTCCGGCTGACCGGTTGGTCAACCGCATGGAACCCCCTCCTGCATCCAAAAATGGCCGTGCAGATCGACGCCGACATGTGTCATGCCACAGGCCGTCTGTTGCGTGGGGATCTGGAGGCATGGATCGAACGGTTGGCCTCATCCGAGGCTCGATCCGTTGCCCTCGCGCTGCATACCGCGCTGACCGCCCATGGGCAGTGCCGGCCCGTCCTGCGTTGGCATTGCGGGGGATACCGGATCCTGGACTGCTCACGACCCCTGATCATGGGGGTCATCAACGTCACGCCCGACTCTTTCTCCGATGGGGGGCGCCATGCCGATCCGGAAACCGCCGTGGCCCACGGCATCGCCATGGTCCATGCCGGCGCCCATATCCTGGACGTAGGCGGAGAGTCCACCCGCCCTGGCGCGCAGCCCGTCTCCGAGGCTGAAGAGATGCGCCGGGTCATTCCCGTGGTCCAGGCCCTGGCCAGTTCGGTCCATGTCCCCATCTCGATCGATACCTCGAAGGCCACCGTCATGTCCGCCGCCATGGAAGCCGGCGCCTCTTTGATCAACGATGTCACCGCCTTGCGGGGAGATCCGCATGCCGCGCGCGTGCTGGCCAACACCGCCCATCCCATCGTGCTCATGCACATGCAAGGCGCTCCCGGTACCATGCAGCACAATCCGAGTTACCGGCACGTCGTCGCCGAGGTCTACGACTTTTTTACCGAAAGAATCCATTTCTGCCAGGAACATGGCATCAAACCGGAGCGGTTGATCCTTGATCCGGGTATCGGTTTTGGCAAAACTACCCTGCACAATCTGGAGCTGATACGCCACTTGCGCGCTTTTTATGGATTGGGCCTCCCCCTGCTCCTGGGCGTCTCCCGCAAAACGATCGTGGGCGCCCTGACCGGTGAACGCGAACCAGCCGCACGCGATCCGGGCAGTCAGCTTCTGGCCGCCTTGGGCGCACTCTCCGGGGCACATATCTTGCGTGTCCATGACGTGGCCGGAACCCGCCAGTCTCTGGCCGTGGCACAGGGTTGGAGGCACAACATCTTCTGACCGCTGCGCCCTTGATTTGAACCATTCAGCCCCCGGTAACGCATCGGGGTCCAGGGGGCCGGCCCCCGGTCCGTGGCCGGGTGGTAAAGCGTGACCCACCTCCCGGCTTTCCTTGAAAGGGTGCTGAATCGTTACCTTTGACTTTGACATTCTGCACCAAGTGCATCATGTTGAGGGTCGTTTGTGTGCATTTCTTGAGGTGTTCGGCAAGCGCCGACAGGAGGCAACCCTGGTCATGAGCAGTTCCCCGGAACAGTCTGGCAACAAAAAATTGTTCGGTACCGATGGCATTCGCGGGTTGGCCAATGTCCACCCCATGACCCCGGAGTTGATGCTGCGCCTGGGCCGGGCCGCCGGCGTGGTGCTCAAACATGGCACACACCCCAAGCGGGTGATTCTCGGCAAGGATACCCGCCTGTCCGGTTACATGTTTGAATCCTGCCTGCGGGCCGGACTCACCTCCATGGGGATCAACTGCCTGCATGTCGGCTCGCTCCCCACGCCCGCCATCGCCTTCCTGACCCGCGCCCTGCGCGCCGATGCCGGCATCATGATCTCCGCTTCGCACAATCCGTTTCACGACAATGGCATCAAATTTTTTGACGCCAATGGCATGAAATTGCCCGATGAGATGGAACATGAAATCGAACGCATCATGTTCGAGGAGAATCTGGACTCCCATCTCCCCCTCTCGGCAGAGTTGGGCAAGGCGTTCAACATTGAAGACGCCCCGGGGCGGTATATTGAATTCTGCAAAAACACTTTTCCCAAATCCCTGCGCCTGAACAACCTGCGCGTCGTGGTGGATTGCGCTCACGGTGCATCCTACAAGGTGGCACCGACAGTCTTCTGGGAGCTGGGCGCCGAAGTGGTGCCCATCGGCAACGAACCCAATGGCCGCAACATCAACGACGGCTATGGCTCCCTCCATCCAAAAAAAATCCAGGCCAAGGTCCAGGAGGTGCGCGCCGACGTGGGCGTCGCCTTCGATGGGGACGCCGACCGACTCCTCGTGTGCGACGAAAATGGCAAAATTCTGGATGGCGACCACCTCCTGGCCATGTGTACCCAGGAGATGCACCGCAAGGGAACCCTGCGCGGCGGCGGTGTCGTGACAACGGTCATGTCCAACCTGGGCCTGGAACGTTTCGTCACCCAACTCGGCCTGCAAATGGTGCGCACCCAGGTGGGTGACCGCCATGTCCTGGAACATATGGTCAAACACGGCTTCAACCTGGGGGGTGAGCAGTCGGGACATGTCATCTTCCTGGATCACAACTCCACCGGCGACGGCCTGGTCTCGGCCATCAAGATTCTTGAGTTGATGGTCACCCGCCAACGCCCCCTCTCGGAACTCGCCGCCGACATGCACCTCGTGCCGCAAATCTTGAAAAATGTCCGGTTCATACCTGGATCCGATCCCCTCTCCGATCCACAGGTACAAAACGTGATCGCCCAGGTGGAACAAGAGCTGGCCGGCCATGGCCGCCTCCTGATCCGCAAATCCGGCACCGAACCCAAAATCCGCGTCATGCTGGAAGGAGATTCACAGGCCAAAATCGAATCCCTGGCCGAAGATATCTGCAAAACTATTCGTCATGCCGGGGATGCAACATGAATGAAACCCTGAATCACGCCCCCCCGTGCGTCAGGTGTTGTCCCATACGCGCCATGTCTTCATAATGGTCGGGTGTGGATGAGGTTGTATGGCAGAAAAAAGAGCAGTACAAGGCAAGTCACAAGGAACGTCGTATCGTTGCACCCCCTCAGGCGCTCACCTGCCGCGCCAACTCCCGGGGTGGTCACTTTTTCTCTGGAGGGAACAGCCATAAGCAAACAGCCAGTCAAGGATCGTGGACCCCAACTCACCGATACCACCCGCATCAATGAACAGATCCGGGTACCGGAGGTCCGACTGATCGATGAAAATTCGGAGCAGGTTGGAATCATCTCCCGCACGGAGGCCATGAGCCGCGCCTTCGAGGTCGGGCTTGATCTCGTGGAAGTGGCGCCAGAAGCAAGGCCCCCCGTCTGCAAGATCATGGATTACACCAAGTTCAAGTACCAAAAAGCGATTCGTGAGCGCCAGGCCCGCAAAAACCAAACCCGGATCGATACCAAAGAGGTCAAGTTCCGGCCCGGCACGGACATCCATGACTACGATGTCAAGCTCCGCAGCATTCGCAAATTTTTGGAGCAGGGCAACAAGGTTAAATGCACCCTGCGCTTCCGAGGACGGGAAATGGCCCACCAGGAGCTGGGAATGACCCTCCTGGGACGCCTGGAAATCGCCCTGGATGACTTGGCCAAGGTGGAACAAAGACCGCGCCTGATGGGACGCCAGATGACCATGGTGGTGGCTCCGACCGTTCCGGTCAAGAAAAAATAAAATCGCCGCACAAACAGTTCAACGGATAAAAACATGCCTAAAATCAAAACACACCGAGGCGCCGCCAAGCGGTTCAAGCTCACCGGTTCCGGAAAGTTCAAACGTAATAAGGCGTACAAACAACATATCTTGACCTCAAAAAGTCAAAAACGTAAACGCAACATGCGCCTGGCAGGTATGGTGGCCGATGTCGACATGGCCGCCGTCCACCGCATGCTGCCCAATCATTACTGACAAAATTCAGAGTCCAAGGGGCTGCTCCCCCGGCAACTCCAGGGGAGCGTCCCGGCAACGTTCGGAACGAAACCCCGACCGGGTTTCCATGGACCCTTGCAGTGCATGCGTGATCGGCTCATCATCCCCGGTCGCACAAAACAGTGCAACAAACCTCCGGGCAACCTGACACCGAGGAAAGCCCGAATCACCCGTTGATGAAAGGAACTCAAGGATGCCACGCGTTAAACGAGGTGTGCAGTCGCGCCAGCGCCGCAAAGGTGTGCTCAAACTGGCCAAAGGGTATCGGGATCGCCACGGCAGCTGTTTCACGATCGCCAAACAAAAAGTGGATAAAGGGTTGCAATATGCCTACCGCGACCGAAAAGTCCGCAAACGGGAGTTCCGGGCACTCTGGATCGTCCGCATCAATGCAGCCGTCCGGGAGTTCGGACTCTCCTACAGCCGCTTCATGAACGGACTGAAAAAAGCCGGCATCGAGCTGGACCGCAAAGTGCTCGCCGATCTGGCCATCACCCAGCCCGAAGGGTTTGCCCAACTGGCCGCCAGCGCCAAGGCCGCTCTGTAGGGTCGCCGCGTCAGGCTTGCCCGGCAAAAACCACAGCGTCACGGAAAGGGAGCGGTAACGATTCACCACCCTTGCAAAAAAAGCTTGGGGATGAAAGCCTTTGTCAGGGCTTCGCCCCGAACCCCGCCAGGACTTCGTCCTGGATCTGCCAGGGAGCCAACCCCCTGGACCCCGATGCGTGGCCGGGTGGTGAATCGTTACAGGCGCCCTTTGTTATTTCCGGGGTCAGAACACCATGCGTGAGCAACTGGAAAAGTTGGGTCAAACCGTGCAGGCCGAAGTGATGCAGGCCAGATCCCTGGCGGATCTCGACCAGGTGCGCGTCCGCTTTTTGGGCCGAAAAGGGAGTCTCACCCAGATTTTGCGCGGACTGGGCGAAGTACCCGCCACCGAACGTCCCCTCCTGGGCGATCTGGCCAACCGCATCAAAGAAACATTCAACCAGGCCTACTCCACCCGGCTGGAAACCCTGAAATCCCAGGAACTGGAAGGCAGACTGCAACAGGAGTCCGTGGATGTCACCCTGCCGGGCCGCATCCCCCCCCTGGGCGGTCTGCACCCGCTCACCCGGGCCATGAGTGAAATCAGCGCCTTTTTCCAGGGCGCAGGCTTCATCACCGCCACCGGGCCGGAGGTGGAGACCGATTGGCACAACTTCGAGGCCCTGAACATTCCCGCCGATCACCCCGCCCGGGAGATGCATGACACCTTTTACCTCCCCCCCGCTCCCGATGGCAGACGCCGGGTGCTGCGCACCCATACCTCGCCCGTCCAAATCCGCTACATGGAGGGCCGTCGCCCCCCGCTGCGCGTCATCGCCCCGGGTCGTGTCTACCGGTGCGACTCGGATCTGACGCACACCCCCATGTTTCACCAGGTGGAAGGGTTCATGGTGGATCAGGGGGTCGGTTTCGGCCATCTGAAAGGGTTGCTGGAGGCCTTCCTGCGCCACTTTTTCGCCCAGGATCTGCCCGTCCGCTTTCGGCCATCCTTCTTCCCCTTCACCGAACCCTCCGCCGAGGTGGATATGGGGTGCATCTTCTGCAACAGCCGCGGCTGCCGGGTCTGCAAAGGTACAGGGTGGATCGAAGTCCTGGGGTGCGGCATGATCCATCCGGTCGTGCTGAAAAATGTCGGCATCGATCGGGAAAAATATGCCGGCTTCGCCTTCGGCCTGGGCGTGGAGCGCATGGCCATGCTCAAATACCGCATCGATGATCTGCGTACCCTGTTCGACAACGATGTGCGCTTTCTGCAAAACCACGCCACCGTCTGAAGAACACATCGGGATCCAGGGGGCTGGCTCCCCCTGACAAGTCCAGGATAAAGTCCCGGTGGGGTCCGGAACAAACCCCTGACATAACCATTCACCACCCGGCAACGAAACGGGGTCCAGGGGGCTGGCTCCCTGGCAGGTCCA
>JADGBZ010000010.1 GCA_015231175.1 Magnetococcales bacterium
ACCAGGGCGCTGCCCTGGACCCGCCAGGGAGCCAGCCCCCTGGACCCCAATTCGTTCCCCCTGGACCCCAATTCGTTGCCGGGTGGTGAATAGTGACCCATTCAGCACCCCTGCGCCATGATACGTCCACACAACAACCCGGAAATCACTTGGCATGAAAGAGCCTGCGGAAGACACCCCGGTCAACTCCTACGACCCTTTGCAAGAGGAAGATTGCATCGCTCTGTCCAGGGGCATGGAACTGGCCCAGGATATCCCGAACGGTCATGGCGGCTGGCTCTACCGCCGTGGCGAAAAAATTTCCCCGGGCGTGACGGACCGGCTGAAGGAACTGGCGCAAAAAGGTTTCATCGCCAAAATCCTCGCCCAGCCCATCGGCAGCAAAATTCTTGCCGCCGCCACGGCGCAGATGCAAAAAGCCTTCGACATCATGGAGGAGATCCTGGCGCAGGAGAACCTGTCGGTTATGACTGCCGTGGAGATTCTGCGCAATCATGAAGGATTCCGGCAATTTCAGGAGACCGTGCAGCGCAATATGGAGGTCGTCTTTCACAATTTTACGCCGCAGGCCGTCCAACGTCTGAACGAGTTGCAACAACATCACCCCAGCAGCGGCAACCACAGCATCATCACCGGGCTCAATGCGATGAGCCTGTTCAAATCGATTGGTTTGAGCGAAGTGGAGGCCATCAATCGGGTGATGGCCATTGTCCAACACGACCTGGGAAAGACCCGCGTCAGTCTGAGCACCCTGAACTGGCCGGAAGCCCTGAATCCCAATCAATGGAAGGAGATGCAGCTGCACGCCTTCTTCGGCTTTCAGCTTCTCTACGATCCGGAAGACTTCTCCCTGGCCGCCAGTACCGCCATCCTCCACCACGAGTGGTATGCCACCGTACCGGGCAAGGGTTACGGAGGATTGACCCTGTTCCGGCAGGCCCTGCAACAGCAGTATGGCCTGGACATGCTCCAAAAGCTGTACGAATGGGGACCGTCCGTCGTCGAGGTCGCCCAACAGGCCGCCATTGTGGACATGGTAGCCGCCCTGGAGGAGATCCGCTCCTATAAAAAACGCATTGGCCCTTTCAAGGTGCTGGTCATCATGGTTGGCGACGCGGTCATGGGTCATTTCAATCCCCGACTCTTTGCCGCCTGGTACCACCAATACCGGCAAGACAATCCCAAACTGCTTCCCCGGGGATTCCATGTCGCCCTGCCCAGAGAGATCGAACGCCGGGGATTTGCCAAACCCCGGGAGGTGCATCTCACCATTCCCCTCGCCGTGCTGACCCTGGAGGAGTTGCACAGCCTCGGCATCAGCGACGACCTTCTGGGCGGCGCCACCGTGGATCGCATCCGACGACGCGGCGGTCTCCCCATCGAAGAGGCCAGGACAATCTGGGACAAAGCCGGTATCGACGGAGAGATGGACGACGCCCTGCACCGTCTGGGCATCTCCATCAGAAAAACATCCCTCAAGGTGGAAGAGCAGGTGATCGTTCTGCAAACCATCCGCCGCTGGATCACCATCGAACAATTGGAACAGGTCGACCTACTCCCCACCCTGATGGCACAACGTTTCTCCCCTGATGTCATTCGCAAGGAGGGGGGGATCTCGCTGGAGAGGCTGACCAGCCGGGGCAGTGTGCGCCTGATCATGGCCCGCCTGCAAAAAAACAATCTGGATCGAGGTAAACTCCACCCCATCCTGCTGCCTGCCTACGAGTTCCGCCTGTCGCCCAAACAACTGGACCAGTTGGGTCTGACCCAGGTTCTGACCGGAAAAGAGATCAAAATTCCTCCCTATGGCATGCGGGTGGACCAACTGGCCCACCTCAATATTTTCCATGCCCACGACACCTCACGCCACGCCACCCCGGCGCACGCGCACCATACTCCGTACACTCCCGAACTTCTTGCCCGTCTCGGCCACGAAACAGAAGTCAAAATCTTCTATGACATCCTGGTGGTGGAGGAGATCGACGGCGTCACCCGCGCCAAGGTCGCCTTTACCAGAGAAGGGGACTCCTGGCACGACATGTGCGCCGCCCCCCCGGACAAACTGGATGCCCTGCAGGCCCACCTGCTGAAAATCGGCGTGGTGGAGATGGATTTCAGCAAAGTGATCGAACTTCCCGACCTGAATCACGTCCAGATGGGGGAGCACTGGCCAAAATTTCCCGACTGAAAGCGACGCAGGCGGAATTCCGCCTGCCCGGTCCAACAACCCAATGGCCTCCACACCTTCGCGAAGAGGGTATCTCGTCTGGCCGTAACTATTCACCACCCTTGCAAGAAAAGCCTGGACAGGAAAGCCTTTGTCAGGGCTTCGCCCCGAACCCCGCCAGGGCGCTGCCCTGGACAAAGCCAGGGAGCCAGCCCCCTGGACCCCGATTCGTTGGCGGGTGGTGAATCGTTACGTCTGGCCTTGATGGACCACAAACGCTGTGGTGGTTTTCCCGCTCTGACGCGGACCGAGCAGCGCCACAGCCGGGTTTCGCTCCAGGCTGCGTTCAATGTGGGTTTGTCGTCTTCTGGGTATCATCCTGGCAATTCTTCCATACCGTGGAAGATTTGCATGGTAAAAGTCGTTTTCACTCCAACCAACCCGCCAAGGTCGCCAGCGGCCCCAGGGGCACAGGCGTTGCGCACCCCTCTGGCATGAAGGAGACCACCTCCTGTTGCACCAGGCGCTGTACGTGCTCCAACCCGATGCAGAGTTCCGGAGAGCCCGGCACCGGCAGGCGCGTTCGTACCGACAGCCCGGAAAACTCCTGGTGCAGATTTTCCAACATGGTGTGACAGGCCACGAGCAGCGCTCGACAGGCCGGCTCGTGGCCACGCAAGGCCAACGTCACCCTGGCGCTCTCCACCTGCAAGGTGAGCCGCGCCTGGGCCTCTCCGGCGGAGTCCTGCAAAATCACGCCACGCCGCCACCAAAGTCCGGGAACCACCAGCCCGCGCAACCGAGCCATGATCCAGGTCAACAAGCCCGGGGGAACACCCCAGGGGTAGTCATGGACGCAAACCACCGGCACCCCGTCCCAGCGCGCAGGTTCAGGCACTTCCCGGGGCAACAAGGCTGGAATCAGCAGATCCCCGTTCGCCAGGGGGAGGGCACAACCCCACTCTTCCAGACATGCCAGCAGTTGGGAAAGATCGACCCCTGCCGCCAGTTGGGGCAAAACAGCCGACTCGACAAGACCACCGTTGCGCGCCAGGGCCGGGGCATTGAGGAGACGGCTCATGACCTGGCTGCCCCATTCGGGATGGCAATAACTCCCCTGCCCACCGGGAAGAAGCAGACCCAGGCGGCACAAAATCTCCGTCAAATCCTCCCGGGCACGGGGCTCGGCAATCCCGGCCTTGCCGTAGGTCTCTCCCAGGCTCTCCCGGGTCCACGTCAGGGCGTCGTCCGCCTCGATCTGCTGCCGCGCCATCTGCCAGGCCTCCGGCAACAGGGCACGCACGCTCGCCAGCGTCGCCGCAGCGCGCAAAACAGCCTGCCGCAACGCCGCCATCCCCTCACCCGTGCGGGCGGAAACCCGAGGCACCACCTCCCGTATCACCGCATGACGCTGTTGCCAAACTTCCCACTCCGGCTCCAGAAGCGTCTGATCGGAACGGGTACAGGCCACGATGACGGGACTCTCCACCCCGAACCTGCTGACCAGACCCAACCAACGATCCACCTGCCGCCAAGCCTCCCCGGCCCGGTCATCCACCACCAGCAGGATAAGAATCCCCGGAGTGATCATGTGCGCATAAACACCCTGCGCCGCCTCCGAACCAGCCAGCTCCCAAACATTCAACCGCACCGCCTGACCCGGTTCGCCACCTGACGCCGGCGTGTCCGGCACACTCCAGACCCGAATGGTCAACACACCCGACGGCGACTCCGCAGCAACGTAGGGCTCCTCCCGCAAACGCCGGATCAAGGCGCTTTTACCCACGCCCGGCGCACCCACAACCACCAGACGCCCCTCTCGCAGTGGTACACGGTTGGTGGCGTCCCGTTCCCGGGAGCTGGCCCGGATGGCCTCCACATCCTCCGGATTGGCCAACAACGCCTCAGGCACCGTCAACAAGGGATTGCCCCGCAAATCAAGCTGGACCAGAGAGGTCAGGCGATACATCCCGACCGGCAAATCCTGGAGTTGGTTATCCCTGAGATCGAGACGCTGCAATGCAGCCAGATCTCGCAGAGAGACCGGCAAAGCGGTCAGGGCGTTCCCGGAGAGAAACAACAACTCCAAAGCCGACAACTGACCGATCTCCTCGGGAAGCGAGATCAAACGGTTGTCCTGGATCGACAACTCCCGCAACCGGGTCAAAGCACCCATCCCGGAAGGGAGCGCGGTCAGGAGATTGTGACGCAGGATCAACCTTTGCAGACCAGTCAAGGCCATAACGACCGGCGGCAACGCCGTCAAACCATTGCCATCCAGCCACAGATAGACCAGCGCGGCCATGGAGGCCATTTGCTCAGGCAAGTGTCGAATCCGGTTGCGTCGCAGATCCAGCAATTCCAGGGAGGTCAGTTGGGCAATCTCGGGAGGCAGCGTCGTCAGACGATTATCGGCCAAAAACAGGCGACGAACGTGGACAAAGCGGCCAATCTCAGCCGGCAGATCCTGAAGATCCAGGCCACTCAGATCCAGAACATCGATCCGATCCTGATAGGCCGTGTCAAGTATGTGCAGAAGGGTGTCCCTGTCCATCGCGGCAACAAACCTTCCCGGTCCGACAAACGACCTTTCAAGGCGTCAGCACCTGACGGGAGGAACGATCACCCTCCAACCGCCCCAGAATACGCCGCTTTTCCCGAATGTCCGACCAAGCCTGGTCGTGCAGGCCCATCTTCTCCAACACGCGGCTGCGATACCCCAGGGCCAGCGAATCACGCGGATTCAACCGCAATGCCTCGTTCAAATCTTCGAGCGCCATGCGGTACACCCCCTTCTGGGCATAGACCCAACCCCGGCGCCGGTGCAACGTGGACAACACCTGGGGCGTCAGATTGCCCTTTTCCAGGCTGCCCGCATCCATGATGGCCCAGGTATACCGGTCGATCGCCTCTTCCAAACGCCCGTTCTGGGCATACTTGTCCCCCTCACGAATGTCGTCGAACATGCCCGCTACGGCCATCATGGGCGCAACCAACAAAAATGCCAGGGCAACGACAATGCGGATCATCAAGTAGCTCCTTCTCCCAAGCCTTGGGGAGTATCCTTCCCCCCAATCTCCAGTGCGTGACGTCCCGTTCCATGGCACGGCCCAGACTATGTTCGACGTTCAAACCGACAACCGGTATGCCGGTCACCCTAGCAAAATCAATTCCACCTCATGATGATTTTGCAACCACATGTCATAAAAGGATTATCACCCCCTTCCCTCCCCCGGAAACCATGCGCCCCGACGGAAAACTGGCATCCGCTTCACGCTATCGAAAGAATCTTTCAGGGATTCATTGAAAAACAACTCCATCCGTGTTACTGAAAAATTATTTTTACACTCAAGTGCATGGAGCAGCAGAGGGGATCACTCTCATGTCACCCCAGTCGGTCGCCAAACACCTGCAACTTCTCCAGGAACGGCTTGACCAGGTCAACAAGGCCTGGACCAGCAAGGATCAGGAACTTCTTTTGGGTTTGTTCATTCAACTATTGCCGGAGTTGTTCCACGCCGAGTGGTGCCGGATCTACCACACCAAACCAGACGGTGTGCGCCTCTGGTATCGCCACGACACCGACCAACCCCGAGGCGCCGTCGCCACGCCGCCAACCGGCAGTCTTGCCGAACAGGTTTTGACCACCGGCAAAACCCTGTTGCACAACGCCTCCTCTGCCCCGCTGCACCCGGATGATGGCCCACCCATACGCAACGGCATCTGCACCCCGATTCGCAGCCTGGCCGGTCCGGACATTCTGGGGTGCGTCGATATCCGCAACCGCCGCACCAACGACCCTTTCACCATGGCCGACCGGACACTCATCCAGGAAACGGCCCGCACCCTGGCCTTTCACCTGGAAATTTCCACCCTCAGTCGGGAAATCATGGCCATCACCCATCAGGTGCGCGACGATATGGACCTGTTCCGCCAACAACGCTTCGATGCTGTGGAAGTCGTCACCCGCAGCCAGAAAATGCGGGATCTGCTGAATCTGGTCCACAAGGTGAGCGCTGTTCCGGTCAATGTCTTCATCACCGGCGAGAGCGGTACCGGCAAGGAAGTGATCGCTCAAATCATCCACCGCAGCAGCGATCGCAGCCAGGGCCCGTTCGTACCCGTCAACTGCTCATCCATTCCTGAGCACCTAATGGAGAGCGAATTCTTCGGCCATGAGAAAGGGGCCTTCACCGGCGCCCATACCAGCCGGATCGGTCGCTTTGAAGAGGCCTGCGATGGCACCCTGTTCCTGGACGAAATTGCCGATATGCCACTCTCCGTCCAGCCAAAATTTTTGCGGGCCATCCAGGAGGGAGAAGGGGCGCGGGTCGGCAGCAACCACATCCGTTCCTACGACTTTCGCCTGATCAGCGCCTCCTACCGGGATCTGCGCGAGGAGGTCGCCCAGGGAAAATTTCGCGAAGATCTCTTCTTCCGGCTCTTTTCGGTGGAGATCGCCATCCCCCCGCTCCGGGAACGCCAGGATGACATCGCTCCCCTGGCACGTCTGTTCCTGGAACGAACATGCCTGAAATTCAAGAAACAGGTCCGCGGCTTTGCAGCAGAAACCCTGGACAGATTTGAAAATTATGCCTGGCCGGGCAATGTCCGGCAGCTGCAACACGAGATCGAACGCCTCGTGGCCCTGGCCCAGGATGGCGAGACCCTCCGCCTGGAACACTGCTCGCGGCGCATCCAGGATGATCTCCCCCAGCCAGACCCCCCGCATATTCTCCCAGGTACACCCTCCGAAATGTCCTCCTTTTCCCTGGCAGAAAACCGCAGAGTGATGGAGACGCAGCTCATCCGCAAAACCCTGGACAAGACTGGCGGCAATCGAATCAAAGCCGCACAACTGCTGGGCATCACGCGCCAATCCCTGCATGGCAAAATCCGGCTCTATGGGTTGGCCCCGACGACAACGGCAACCAAACCATGGCGCACCCAACCCCGACAAACCAGACAGCCTCCGAGAAAGGGGGCCAAATCATGAGTGATGAAACAACCCTGGAGCCACCCGCCCCAGAAACCGGGTGCTGCATTCCACTTGTCGAGCAAAATCCGGACGGTGTTGTGGTCATGCAACCGGATGGAAAAATTCTCTATGCCAACCCCGCTGCCGAACTCCTTTTTGGTCAGGAGAGGGGAAAAATGCCGGGAGGCTCCCTGGGGTTTCCCACAACGCCTGGTGACAACCGCGAAATCACCATTCCCATGGCCGATCACCCCCCCCGCATTGCCGAACTTCGCACGGTCCGTTTTACCCAGAACGAGGGTGAACCACTCCTGGCTGCCATATTCCGGGATGTGACCGAACGCAGACGCCTGGAGCAGGATCTGATGGTGGCCAAGGAGCGCGCCGAAACCGGCGTGCGCGCCAAAAATCGCTTCCTGGCCAGCATGAGTCACGAGTTGCGTACCCCGTTGAATGCCATCATCGGTCTGACCAGCCTCCTGCTGGGACGGGGTTCCGGCCCACTCACCGGGCTTCAGGAAGAGTTCCTACGTGATGTTTATCGCAGTGGTCACCATCTGCTCTCCCTCATCGACGATATCCTCAACTGGTCCCATCTTGCGCGTGGGGAGATCGACTTGAAACTCTCCCAGGTGCCCGTTGGGGAGTTTCTTGCCGAACGTCTTGCCGAAGCCTGCGAGGAGGCCGAAGAGAAGGAGATCCTGTTGACGGGTGACTGGTCCCGCGCCCCGAGGCTTGCCCCCATGGATGAAAACCTCATCTCCCGGGTCGTCCATGCCCTGCTCTCCAACGCCATCAAATTCACACCCGAGAGAGGAAAAATTTTTTTACAGGCACAACGCCTCCCCGCCGACGACTCCAACGGCAAACCCCAACTGAGAGTCAGCGTCACCGATACCGGCATCGGTTTGACCTCAGAAGAGATCGACCGTATCTTCGAGCCTTTCGATCAGGCCGACGAGCACGAGACCATCCCTTATGCCGGCTGCGGCGTCGGCCTCTCCCTGACCCGCAGCCTTGTGGAACTCCATGGCGGACGTATCTGGGTGGAAAGCCCCGGGCGCCAACAGGGAAGTACGTTCACTTTTCTCCTGCCCGTTTGAATCGTTACCCCCTATGGTAACTTTTCATCCTTCTTTTGCCCACACGGAATACCTTGGCGCCGAGCATGCTTGAACTCGAAAGCGGGCGCATGCAGAGCATTGTGACACCCTCGGCACAAGGGCTCGGACTGATCGGCAGCAAGGTGTTTGATCCTGGCCCCTCCCTCCCGGGCATGTTCCCGGCCAGCCCCATGACAGGATTCACACTGCACCCCCGCCAGATGCGGGGTGACTCCCTTCTCGACAAACCCCCCCGGCAGGGCAAAACCGACCGTGTGACAGACAAGGCAGTCGGGATCAAAATCCTTGTTGACCTTCTCCAGGGTTGGCAACGCCCGGGCATGCGGCGATTTTTGCCAAGCCTCGAACGGGGCTGCATGGCAGGAACGACACGGCTGCGCACCCACGAAAGGTCCGGTATCGCCCTGGCGTTTGGCCCGCAATTGGGCAATACGCTCCTGATTGGCCAACTTGACCCGCTCCGTATACGCTGCATACCAGGGGAACATGCGCGGCGCATGTCCCAGATCCGCACCCAGATCGACCACCCGGTGTCGCCAATCGGCGATATGGCCCTGATCATCCAGGTTGAGATCCAGCACCCCCAGGCGCATCCCCCACTTTTCCGGACGCACAACCAGGGTCTTCCCAACCCGGAGCGGTTCACCAGGAGGTCCATCCGTTCCTGCAAGCAGGAGATCCACATGCGACAGGGGCAGCCGTGCCACATGGTCTGGATGCACGGCTGTGGCCAGAATCACCATGGCGCCCTCGTTCTTGGCCCCGGCCAGGCGTTGCGCCAACGTCTCCAACGTGTTGTCAACAGGATAAATGGGGTTGCCTCCTCCTGTCCTGGGTTCCCGTTCCGGATCCAGCCAGGCAAAAAACGCCGCCTTCCGCGCACCACGCCGAATCAGCCGCATGACCGGAAACTCGGCGCCGCGCCAATTGCTGGCCACCCAGGGAAGGGAAACCTGTCCAAGAAATGCACGGCCAAACACCAGATCGGGCCACTGCAAGCCGACAGCGTCATAATGCAACAGGTCAAATCCCTGCAAAATAAACTCCGCCTTGACCCGCTCCGTCACCCCGCCATGCGCCAAAAGCCCCCCATGGGCTATCGCGATGGCTTCCGGTTTTTCGGCCCGCAACCGGTCCAACATGACAGCATGCCGATCCAGACCACCAAAATCGCTCTCCGCCGCACACCCGCAAGGCTCCAGATGTCCTGCCAGATTGCCCGAGTAGATGATGGTCAAACCGGAGCTATCCGCCGCCTCGGCACAAGCGGCCAACAAAACCAACAGACTTGCCAACAAACATGATACGCGCTGCATGGACATGATCCTCTCCTTCGGCGCCGTTTTTTTCAGCCAAATTTGCAACTCTTCAGCACCCCTGCAAAAAAAGCCCGGATATGAAAGCCTTTATCAGGACTTCGCCCCGAACCTCGCCAGGACACTGTCTCAGGCCCTGCCAGGGAGCCAGCCACCTGGACCCCGATGCGTCGCCGGGCTTCTGAATTGGTTACGGAAAAACGACCTGGATAGTGACTGCGAAGTACGGAAAAAATTGCCTCGTTCTTCAAATGGGACTAATATGCGAGAATAGCACGGGTGCTTGAGGCGGTGGTACGTCGTGCGGGACGCTGTCGATGGCACATGGATCAGAACCCTCTCCTTTTTCGCAGGTTATCGGACGCCATGAGTGACGATCGTTTTTTGATGCCGGAGGAGCTTTGGTTGGGACAACCATCCATCGATGCCCAGCACGCGGTTCTGTTCGCTCTTTTCGACGAGGTCAAAAGGGCGTTGCGTGACCACACGGAAGGCTTTGCCATGGGTTTTGTCCTTGCCGGGCTGCGCACCTACACCAAAACCCACTTCAAGTTTGAAGAGACCATGATGTCACCTGACGGCTATTCGGGCCGGACCGCCCATCTGGTCGAGCACCGTGCATTCGAGAAGCAGGTGGAAAGTTTGGGTGATCGTTTTCTGGCTATCCACGATCCAGATGAAAAACACCAACTGGCAGAAGAGACCCAGGCGTTTCTCTACAGCTGGTTGGCAAATCATATCACTGTGATTGACAAAAAATTTTGCAAAATTCTGGAGGGACGCGCCTCCATCTGATCCGCACACTCGCGCTTGTGGCATCCCGGTTGGCCGTGTCTCGCCCGGGCGCGGCGCGTTAACTTGAAATGGTGAAAAGTGATGTCCATTGTCGCTGCCCAGCAGGGTCATACGTTCGTTATCCAGATTGCGGGTGAACTCACCTATCGGCTGTATGGTGACTTCATGCGCGCTGTCCAGACCATGCACAAGGACGCCTCTTCCCTGGTGGTTGACTTGGTCCAGACCAGTCATATCGACAGCGCCGGCATGGGCATGCTGCTGATGATGCGGGAAATGGCCGGCGGAGATACCGCCCGGATCTCCCTGATCAATGCCAGTATGAAAGTCCGTAACGCCCTCCTCATGGCCCAGTTTCAGGATCTGTTTCGGATCACCTGAATAAAACCACCCCCTCCATAAAGTATCTTGCCACTTGTCAGGGCGTTGCCCCAAACCCCACCAGGAGGAAGGGCACAGCCCTTCCTCCTGGATCTCCATCCCAGTCTTTCAATGGCATTTTTTTTGGGGCGTTGCCCCAAACCCCACCAGGAGGAAGGGCACAGCCCTTCCTCCTGGACCTCCATCCCGGTCTTTCATTCGTTTTTGGGTTCTCAGTTGCCCCAAAGAAGCAACGACAAGGCCATCGCTGTCTCCAGGGCCTTGGGGCCCTGGTCGTCCACCATGCGCTCGACAAGCCGCAGCAGGCGTCCCGTATCCTGACCGATGTGACCCATGATGGCCTTGCGCCATGCATCAACCTTCTTTTGCCCATAGCGGGAGTCGATGTGTTGCCGCCAGTTACCGGGAAAAGCCTGGGGCGCCTGTTGATAATACCTGTGCGCACTATGAACCATGTCGGCCAACTCTTCTGGATTGAAACTGAGCAGCAGAGAGGGAACGGCAACGACCTTGACGTTGTCGATGGCGGCCTCCAGGGTCGAGCCACACCAACCGGCGAAGGCCTCAAAAATGATGCGGGTATGGTCGATACGGGTGCGATCCACATCACGCAGATGCCAATCCATGATCTCCTGGATGGGAATCTCGCTGTGACGTTTTTCGGTATCGAACGGCCCCCGGTTGGCACGCCAATGGGCCGTGGGCGTGTTGACAAAGTCGCCGAAGGCTGTGCTGTAGTAAAAATCCCCTATTTCGGCCAGCAGGTTGCCGGCAACATCCAAAAACTGGATCCTGACTCCCAGGCGCGCCCGGTCATCGCTGCCACCCATGACATAAATCGGCGTAAAATCATACGCAAGCCGCAACAGGGGACGGCGGAAATCCCGATAGACGCGCTGGGCATTCCGGCTGTTCTGGTCATCAAAGTGAAGTTGGCCCTCGCGGAGTTGCACAACGGAGACGCGCCCATCCTGTCGACCCTGGCGCGGCGCGACAACATCCCCGGTCTCGCCACACCCCTCCGGCATGGGTGAAGAAACCCAGCCATTGCCAGGATGCATGGCATCCGGACGGTTGAAGTCGTCCTGAAAGATCGGATCGTCACCCGCAGCAGTTCCGGGAGCAAGCGACACAAAAAAAAACCCCAGCAACAGGACGAGCCCGGGTACCCATGCGGTGCGACGATACTCCGGCCACGGGGTCATGCCGTCGTAACCACTCACCACCCGGCAACGAATCGGGATCCAGCGGGCCGGCTCCCTGGCAGGTCCAGGACAGAGTCCCGGTGGGATTCGGGGCGAAGCCCTGACAAAGGCTTTCATGTCCATAACCATTCACCACCCGACCACGCATCGGGATCCAGGGGACCGGCTCCCTGGCAGGTCCAGGACAGAATCCTGGTGGGGTTCGGGGCGAAGCCCTGACAAAGGCTTTCATGTCCATAACCATTTACCACCCGACCACGCATCGGGATCCAGGGGACCGGCTCCCTGGCAGGTCCAGGACAGAGTCCTGGTGGGGTTCGGGGCGAAGCCCTGACAAAGGCTTTCATATCCAGGTTTTCCTGAGATGGTACTGAATAGCTACATGCCGCCTTCCCATGCCTGAGGCAAGCGTCCCTGACTACAGCCTGTCGCGATAGTGCTTGTAGAATTGCATGACCCGGACGACATACTGCCTGGTCTCCTCATAAGGGGGGATCTGGTTGCCATAGCGCCGAACGGCATTTTCGCCAGCATTGTAGGCGGCGAGAGAGAGCTGAAGGTTGTTGTTGAACAGGCGGAGCAGATCGCGCAGATAGCGGCTGCCGCCGTCAACATTCGACTCTGGATCCCGGCGATTGAGCACCCCATAGCGGTCGGCGGTCTCCGGCATCAGCTGCATCAGCCCCACAGCGCCTTTGGGAGAAGTGGCATCTGGATCGTAGCTCGACTCGGCGCGAATGACGGCATGCACCAAAGCCTCATCCAGCTCATAGCGAGCGGCAGCGGCTCGAACGACGTTGCCAAACCGCTGCGCAGTGGCTGCAACGCCCTGCTCCGAAGGCATGACCCGCACGCCATCCTTCTTCTTGGGAAAACGAATCAGCAAATGGTAGCGCGGATCATCCGCCCGATCTGTCAGGTGGATAACCCCCTTTTGATCGACAAACGTAAAGATATCAGCCCAGGCCGAGTGCACACCCACGAACCAGACCGCCAGAAACCCCACGACGGCAGCCAGGGGCACCCTCATCGTCTCTTCCCGCCATGCTCGGGCAAAACGACCGGGCCAAAAAGTGATTTTTCTCGTTCTCCCGGGCAACAGTTCAATCTGAACGCCCTCCCTTTTGCTTGATCTATCGTATCCTATCGTCATCCCTTGTAGCAGATGGAAACAACAAAAGCAAGCAAATCCTTCCCATTTCCTGTCCGGCAACAACAAATCGCAGCCCATGGAATAAATTTTTCCTGTAAAAATAACATGTTTAATGGACATATGTACCCATGATCATTTTGTCGGCATCCAGACGGGGAAAAAGTGATTATTTCCTTTGCAGGTTGACCATAAATTATGCAGAATTTTCGTTTTGGTGAGCACATTCTGCCATGGATTTTTTCGTTTTTCCTTTGCATACATAAAGTTATTAGTTATGGTCTATTTTTTGCTGAGTATCACAGTTTTTTCGCAAAGGGTTCTGTCCCGGGGTGCTGAACAGTTGCGGTAGAACAACATCTGACTCAAGAAGGGTGAACATGCGCACGAACCTGGTTGGTAAAGGGTGGGGAGTGTTGGGAGCTGGGTGGGTTTCTGGATGGCCCTTTGTGTCGTGGGCCGATGCCGGAACAAACTTGAATACCGCCAATACGGCCTGGATTCTGACCTCCACCGCGCTGGTGTTGTTCATGACCCTGCCGGGGCTTGCTCTGTTCTACGGTGGCCTGGTTCGCTCCAAAAACGTCCTCTCCCTGTTCATGCAGTGCATGGCCATCACCTGTCTGGTTTCGGTGTTGTGGCTGATCGGGGTCTACAGCATCGCCTTCGGCGATGGTGGCGCACTGCAAGGTTTCTGGGGTGGCCTGAGCAAGGCCTTCCTGGCCGGTACCGATGTCAACACCTTGAAAGGGGATCTGCCGGAGTCGGTTTTCTCCATGTTCCAGATGACCTTCGCCATCATCACCCCCGCTTTGGTGGTGGGTGGATTTGCCGAGCGGGTCAAATTTTCCGCTGTGGTCTGGTTCACCATCCTGTGGATGGTCTTCGTTTATGGGCCATTGTGCCACTGGGTGTGGGGCGGCGGTTGGCTGCAAAGCATGGGAGTCATGGATTTTGCCGGCGGCACGGTGGTGCATATCAACGCCGGGGTGGCCTCCCTGGTTGCCGCAGTGATGCTCGGGTCGCGCAAAGGATTTCCCAATACATTGATCATGCCCCACAACATGACCATGACCTTTACCGGCGCCGGCATGCTGTGGGTGGGGTGGTTTGGCTTCAACGGCGGCAGCGCCCTGGCTGCCAACGGCTCGGCAGGCATGGCCATCCTGGTCACCCACCTGGCCGCCGCCACCGGTGCGCTCGCCTGGATGGGCATGGAGTGGATTCGTCACGGCAAACCGAGCGTTCTCGGTATCGTCACCGGCATGGTGGCCGGGTTGGGAACCATCACCCCGGCATCGGGGTTTGTCGGACCGGTGGGAGGAGTCCTGATTGGATTGATGGCCGGAGTGGTCTGCTACTTTGCCACCATGACCTTGAAACAGAAATTTAAAATTGACGACAGCCTGGATGTCTTCCCCGTCCATGGTGTGGGTGGCATCATGGGAACCCTGCTGACAGCCGTGTTCGCCGCACCCAACCTGGGGGGCATGGGGTTCGCCGCCGGCGCCGGCGGAGACATGAGCAAACAACTGCTGGTGCAAAGCGTAGCCGTGGGAGTCACCATCGCCTGGAGCGCAGCCCTCACCTTCGTCATCTTCAAGATTCTCGATGCGGTGTTGGGCGTCCGAGTCAGCAAGGACCAGGAGTCCGAGGGGTTGGATCTGGTTCTGCACGACGAAAAGGGGTACAACATGATGGAGTATGGGCCGCAATAAAACACTGGCAGTAACGATTCACCACCCGGCAACGAATCGGCACCCAGGGGGCTCGCCCCCTGGAACGCTACACGTCAACAACCCCCGACCGTCTGATCTCGACCACCAGCGCCTCCAAATCCCGGCGCAGAGACTCCACGGCCTGCCGGATGGCATCGCCGTCCCGGACCTCCATGGCGCCCATGTCGGCAGCCTGCCTGGCGATCCCGACAGCAGATATGTTTCCCGCGATCCCCTTGACGGCATGCAACAAGGTTTTGAACTCCTGCACCTTCCCGGCCTCCAGCAATGTGAGCAACGTGCTGCCGGCAGTGGCGTATCGGTCCGTGAACGTGTGCAGGACGCGCAGCAGCAGCGTGACATCACCCTGCAGGCGATCCATGGCATCATCCAGGTCGATGCCACCCACCTTTCGGAGTTGAACCAAAATCTGATCCGCCTCGGGAGCGGGCGAAGGGAACGGAGGGGGGCGGTCGGCCAACACAGGTTCCAGAACCGTGGCAAGAACAAAAAACAGCGTCTTGACGTTGATCGGCTTGGTCAAATAGTCGTTCATGCCCAGGGCCAGACACTGCTCCTTCTCGCTTTGCAACGCATTGGCCGTCATGGCAATGATGGGCAACCGGGTCGACGAAAATTGCCTGCGTAACACACGGGTAGCCTCGTAGCCATCCATGACCGGCATTTGCAAATCCATCAGCAGACAATCATAGGCATCAGGCTGCCTGCGCAGGCGTTCGACAGCCTCCAGGCCATGGATCGCACGTTCAACCACCACGCCGGCTTTGCCAAGAATACCCTCAGCCACCTGCCAATTGACCTCGTGATCCTCAACGACCAGAACTCTCGCTCCCCGCAAAATATCAAGCTGCCTGGTTCGCTGGAGCTGGGCGCTTTGGGAGGCGATCTCCTGCCGACCACGAACCACCCCATACGATGCAGCAGAGTGTGTCCCACCAAAAAGATCGAGGATGGTGTTGAGCAGAACGGATGGGGTGACCGGCTTGAGTAAAAATCCAGCGACGCCCACACTCTGCGCCTCCTGCATCACCTTTCCCTGACCAAATGCCGTTACCATGACGATGCGGGAGGATTGGACAAAAGCGGGATCACTCCTGATGCGCCGGGCTGTCTCCAGGCCATCCATCTCCGGCATGCGCCAATCCAGCAGGATCACGTCGTAGGGGCGTTCATGGGCAAGAGCGACACGTTCCAGTTCACGAACCGCCTCGAAACCCGAGCAGACCGAGATGCTCTCAAAAGAAAAAGCTTTCAGCATCCCGTTGAAAATCTGGCGGGCGGCATCGCTGTCGTCGACCACAAGCACCCGCAGAGAAGCCAATTGTCCCAGGGAAGGGGGGGGCGGCGACAGGAGAGGTTTCTCAATCGCAAAGGGAATGGAAAAACTGAAGACGCTCCCCACACCGGGAGTACTGGTGACACCGATGGTACCACCCATCATCTCCACAAGATTTTTACAGATGGTCAATCCCAGACCGGTGCCGCCATAGTTGCGGGTGGTGGAAGCGTCGGCTTGGGCAAAAGGTTTGAACAGCCCGGCCAGCTGCTCCGCACTCATGCCAATGCCGTGATCCTCGACCAAAAACTGCAAGCGTACACTATCCTCGGACCTGTCAACAATTTCAGTGCGGAAAACAATCTCGCCCTGGTGGGTAAACTTGATCGCGTTCGTCCCCAGATTGAGCAGGATCTGCTCCAACCGCAGGCTGTCGCCAAATAAAGTCTGAGGCAGATCAACATGTTGGGCAAAGAGGATCTCCAAACCTTTCTCTTCGGCACGGGGCGCAAGCATGCCGGCCAGCTTTTCCATAACCTCTTCGAGCTGAAAGGGAAGGTATTCCAACACAAATTTTCCCGCCTCAATTTTGGAAAAATCCAGAATATCGTTGATGATCCCCAACAGGTTGTTGGCTGCAAACTGGATCTTTCGCATCTGCTCCTGCTGGCTGGGATTGAGATGGGTCTGGGAGAGCAGATACCCCATGCCGACGATGGTGTTCATGGGGGTACGAATCTCATGGCTCATGTTGGCCAAGAAGAGACTTTTGGCCTGCGTGGCGGACTCGGCCACCTCTTTGGCTTGCCGCAGGTCAGCTTCCAGGCGTTTCCGGTCGGTCATGTCGATGGCCGACCCCAATAAATGGGGAACCCCGTCCAACTCAAAACGCAACCCTGTAAAGTAATACGGAATTTCCCGGCCATTTTTGGTCAGGAAATGGGCCTCGACAACGCTTTGCCCTTGGGTAAACACATCCTGGACTCTGGATGAAACCAACTCTCGCTCCCGGGGAGCGATGAAGGCAACTGCCGACATGCCGGTCAGTTCATCACTCCGGTATCCGGATACATGTTCAAAATTTTCGTTGTACCGAACCAGTCTCCCCTGCTGGTCGAACATGTAGAACAAACCGGGCAGACTCCGCATGATCGTTTCTGAAAGGAGGACGTTGTCTTGCAGTTCGCGTGTCCGATCAAGGATTTTTTTCTCAAGATTCCTGCGGCCCTCCTCCAAGGCGAGGTTGGCCTTTTCCAACTCCGCCAGGGTCTTTTCCAGTCCGGGCATGTGCAGGATTCTGGGCATGAGGGGAATCAGGCCGACAAGGGCCACCGCCGAGACAATGGCCGTTAATGCCTTGATGACACCCGACAGCCAATAGTCAGGCCGCCAAATGGTCCATATTTCCATCCAGTGCGTCGTGCCACACGCCATGATGAAAAGAGCGAACAGGACAAAAAGCCAGCTGAAAGGAATGTTTCTTTTTCTCAGAAGAAAATACAGAATGAAGGAGATGGCATAATAGGAGAAAGCTATGATGCCGTCAGACAGGACGTGCAGCCAAAGCAATCCCGGGCTCCAGCTGAAACAAAACCCATGCGGCATGAAATCGGCGGATGACGGCAGCCACTCCCCAAGTGTGATCATGAAATCCCTCGCAAGTCACAATTTGATCATCCATCATCCACAGGTCGTGCAACTCGACGATGGGTACATACTGCCAACTCAACGTTTCCGCTTCTCCAGTATATCAACCCGCATCTACCAGGTGCATGGGAAATCGAACTCCTGACCAGGGCCATCGCCTGTGCGATGGGCACACCTCCGGCACCCTTTCAAAAAAAGCCTGGATTTGAAAAGCGGATATGAAAAGCCTGGATATGAAAGCCTTTGTCAGGGCTTCGCCCCGAACCCCACCAGGACGCTGTTTTGGACCTGCCAGGGAGCCAGTCCCCTGGACCCCCATTCGTGGCCGGGTGGCGAATGGTTACTGGTTTTTGTTCCTGGCGGTTCTGCCCACGGGCTGCGCCCATGGCCCGGATTATCAGGTTCCGAACGTCGAACTACCCGCCACCTTCAAGGAAGGGCCTGGCTGGAAGGTGGCCCAACCCCGGGAACTACTGGCCCGCAGTCCCTGGTGGAAAATTTTTAACGATGCCGTGCTCGATCGCCTGGAAGATCGCCTGGCCCTCAACAACCAAAGCCTCAGGGCCGCCGAAGCGCAATACCGGGTGGCTGTGGCCCAGGCCGAGGCGGCGGGGGCATCCCTGTTTCCAACGCTCACCAGCAACCTGGGGGTGACACGAAGCAAGGCATCCAACGCCAAAAGTACCGGCACAACCCCCCATCTGGGCCTGAATGCCAGTTGGGAACTGGATCTGTGGGGGCGGGTCAACCGCCTTGTCGAAGGGGGCGAGGCCAGCATCCAGGCTGGCATGGACGACTTGGAAGGGGCACGCCTGAGTCTCCAAACCCAGATGGCCCAGAACTATTTTTTGTTGCGTGTCGCCGAAGAGCAGCAACGCCTCTATCGTGAAACCCTGGCAGCTTATGAAAAATCCCTGGTCCTGACCCAGCATCAGCACGCCGCCGGAGTGGC
Source organism: Magnetococcales bacterium (assembly GCA_015231175.1). Classification (NCBI taxonomy): domain Bacteria; kingdom Pseudomonadati; phylum Pseudomonadota; class Magnetococcia; order Magnetococcales; species Magnetococcales bacterium. The sequence continues at coordinate 18,731 of JADGBZ010000010.1, forward strand.
CACGACCAGCGATGTGGCCCAGGCAGAGAGCCTGTTGCGCAGCACCCAGGCCCAGGCCCTGGATACCGACCTGCAACGCACCCAACTGGAACATCTGTTGGCCCAGTTGACCGGCCATGTCCCGACCAACTTTTCTCTGGAACCGGCCACGTTGACGCAGGAGTTGCCGGACATCCCTCCAACTCTGCCCGCAGAGTTGCTGGAGCGCCGCCCGGATGTGGCCGCTGCCGAACGGCGAGTGGCGGTGGCCAACGCCCAGGTTGGGGTGGCGGCGGCAGCCTTTTTCCCCACCTTCTCCTTGAACATGTCCGGAGGTTACCAGGGAAACGGTTGGTCGTCCTGGTTTGACGCCCCGGCGCACGTCTGGTCCCTGGGGCCAACCCTGGCGGCCACCCTTTTCGACGGTGGCCTGCGGCAAACCCAGCATCGCCAAGCCCTGGCAGCCTACGATCAGGCGGTGGCCCACTATCGCCAAAGCGTTCTGAACGCTGTGCAGGAGGTGGAGGACAATCTGGCGGCACTGCGGTCGCTGAACGAACAGAGCGTGGCCCAGACCAAAGCGGTTCAGGCCGCCCGGCAGGCGCAAACCCTGACCGAGAACCAATATCGGGCAGGCGTTGTCGGCTATCCGGCCATGGTGACAACCCAAACAGCCACCTTGACCAGCGAGCGGGCTGCGTTGACGATGCGCGGTCGTCGCTATACAGCCATCGTGACACTGATCAAAGCCCTGGGAGGCCTTTGGCAAGAACAACCGTAACTGTAATTCAGGGCAATCACATTTGGAATGGGCATACCCGAGGCCATGATCGCTTTTTGGAATTGAGGTCCAGGGGGCTGGCTCCCTGGCGGGTCAAGGGCAGCGCCCTTGCGGGGTCCAGGGCAGCGCCCCGTTTTGTTTTTGTACGCCCCCCTTCTCCCAGGCCTTTTTTGCGCTGTTGGCAAAAAAGGCCCAAGATGCGAACACATTGCAGATTTTGCGAAAATAATCGTAAAAGATAATGGTCCGTACTTTCCGCTGGCTTTTTTTGGGGCGCTGCCCCAAACCCCGCCAGGAGGAAGGGCGCAGCCCTTCCTCCTGGACCTCCATCCCAGTCTTTTAAACGTTTTTTTGTCGGGGCTTTGCCCCGAACCCCACCAGGAGGAAGGGCGCAGCCCTTCCTCCTGGACCTCCATCCCAGTCTTTCATGCGTTTTTTGGGTAGGGCGCGCCCCTTCTCCTCATGTCATCGTTTCAGGTGCGATAATCCGCATTGATGGTGACATAGTCATGGGAGAGATCACAGGTCCAGGTCGTGGCCGCTGCCGATCCGGCGTGCAGATGGATGTGGACGGCAATCTCGGGGGCCGACATGACCTGGGCGCCCCGAGCTTCGGTATAGGTGGGATCCAATCCCCCTTTCTGGACGATCTGCACATCCCCGAGGTGGATGTCTACAGCATCGACATTGATGGGAATGCCCGCCCGTCCCACAGCGGCCAGAATGCGACCCCAGTTGGGATCCTGACCAAAAAAAGCCGTTTTGACCAATTGACTGTGGGCCACCACCTTGCCAATCTGGCGGGCGTCGGCCTCGCTTTTGGCTCCGGCGACGGTGATGGTGATGAATTTGGTCGCCCCCTCCCCATCCCGAACGATCAGGTGGGCCAACTCCTGACACAAATCGTTCAGGGCGGTGACCAGGGGTGCGGCGCGGGGAGAATCCGGATCGGTCAGGAGATCGTTGCCGGCCAGGCCGGAGGCGAAACCCAGCAACGTGTCGTTGGTCGAGGTGTCCCCATCCACGGTGATGCTGTTGAAACTGGCTGAAACGGCACGCTCCAGCAAACGTTGCCAGGCCATCGGCGTGATGGCAGCATCGGTAAAAACATAAGCGAGCAGGGTGGCCATGTCCGGATGAATCATGCCCGCCCCCTTGGCGATACCGGCCAGCAGCACAGGACGCCCATCCAGGGTGCAACGACGATGCCGCGCCTTGGGGAAGGTGTCCGTGGTGGTGATGGCCACCGCCGCATCGCTCCAGGCATCATCGCGCAGGTTGGCCGCCAGGGAAGGAATGGCGGCGCGGATTTTCTCCACGGGTAGAGGCTGGCCGATCACCCCTGTGGAGGAGATGAAAATGCACGCCTCAGGTACAGACAACTCCCGGGCAACGGATCGGGACACCTCCAGAGCGTTTTGCACCCCCTGGGGCCCCGTGCCGGCATTGGCGTTGCCCGCATTGACGATCAGGGCGTCGGCACGTCCTCCCACAAGCCGCTGACGACAAATCTGCACCGGAGCGGCCACCACCTGATTGCGCGTAAAAACTCCGGCAACAGCCGTGCCCGGGTGCATATGGACCAGGAGAAGATCCGGGCGACCGGTCGCCTTCAAGCCGCAGGCTGTGGCTGCCAGACGAAATCCGGGTACCGGTGGAATATCGATCGGAGGGGGAGAACCAACGGCCATGGGAGACAGAACCTCCTTCCGGGAGTATGATTGAGAGGAGTGGTGAAAGACCACCCGATTCGTCAGACGAGGCCACTTCATAGCCGGTTTCCCAACACAAGGGAAGCCCCACCGTGTGGATCTGGACCAGATACCACCAGGAGTGCAAGAAACCATGCTTTCTCCATCTTTTTCCCAGCGTTTGTCCGACCGGTTCGATGGCATGATCCGACTGGCTGACGTTGAGTTGCTCAATGCTGCCGTGGAACGATTGAATGGTTGGTATCTCTTTGAACCTGGCGCAGATTTACCCACGTCAACCGTGGATGGCCAGATGGCCAGTCAACATCTGGCTGCTTTGGTGGCAGAGATTCTACGGGAAGAGCGCGGCGTCTGGAGCACCATGATCTATGTGCAAAGCCAGGAAGATCCCTGGCTGATCAAGGTGTATCATCCGCGCCGCGCCGGTTGTGGGTGTGGAGGTGGCGGAGGCATTCGTCCCTGGTGGGTGTTGACCCGCGTCCCCCCTGAACCGGTTCCGGGCTGGTCGGATGGTTCGGTATGTGCCACAGACGCTCCAACCAAGGCACCCTGGTGGAAAAAATTGCTTTGAAACCCTTATTGCTGGTCTGTGCAGCCTTGTTGCGGGGTGCGGGTGGACGGATTCTGCTCACCCGGCGGCGTCCCGAAACCCATATGGGCTCCTGTTGGGAGTTCCCTGGCGGCAAACTCCACCCCGGGGAGAGTCCCGAAATGGCATTGGTGCGGGAAATCCGCGAAGAGGTCGGGCTGGATATCGTCGATCCAGAACCCTGGACCTTCGTCTCCCACCCCTACGACGATTTTCATCTACTGATGCCGGTTTTTTCCTGCCGCCAGTGGTCTGGTACGCCCCAACCTCTGGAGGTGGCGGATCTGGGTTGGTTTCATCTCGAAGAGATGGCCCGGCTCCCCTTTCCACCGGCAGATTGGCCCCTGGTGGAAAAATTGAAGGCGGAAGAGATCCGTTCGGCATCATGCCAAAAAAAGCCTTGATATCAAACACCTCACTACTCAGCGCCTCTGCAAGAAAAGCCCGGACAAGAAAGCCTCCGTCAGGGTTCCGCACTCACTGCGCTACGGGGTGTTCGAGACCGAAACATGGGGGGCAATCTGGACAAACGTGGCAGGAAGGCGCTGCGCAAAGTGAAAACCCCTCCTGCTCCCACAGTTGGCGATAAAGAAATTTTTTCCATTTCATATCGCCCGTGTTGCGTTGGGCCAGGGTGCGAAAATTGTGCAGCAGCAGGCGGCTGAGATCATCCCGATGGCGCAGTCCCAGGTCCGACCACAGATGGTCCGACCCGGAACAGGCGGTGACAACGATGGTTGCCATCCACTGAGCCTCGTGGTGGGGTACGGTACGATGATCATGGAGCAGATGGAGCAGATCATTGCGTTCCGGCATGAAGGAGGGGTGTTGCTGGGGAATATCCCAACCCGGCGCCGGCTTTTTCTCCAGACGATAGTAACGAATCATCCGCACAAAGGCCGTTTTGGCAAGCCCCAGACGCAGGGGCATGGCGCTCCGTCCCTGACGCTGACTCTCCAACATCTGGCTGACAAACCCCGGGTTGGGGCTGCCCAGACCAAGAGCCGGTTGTGTCAGATAGAACAGATCAGAGATGACCATGCTGTACACGACTCACTCCCCCCCGATAAACAAGGCAGCGTGGGCCAGACAAACCCAGGCCCGGAACGGCCCTTCGATCACACTTCCGAGGCCGGCTTGCAAAACCCTCTCCTCACAAGCCCGGTGACCATGGTGACTGTTGCGCAGAGCGCAGGTAACGCACGTCCGACGGTAAAGCACAAAGCGTTCCAACAATTACTTTCAACTTGATTTCAACATGTTGCATCATAGCAAGCCCATTCTGGCCTGAAACATCTGCTGTTTTTCCTTGCATGGATTGCCTCTTGATGCTTATTCGTTAAGCATCTTTTTCAGTCCCAATAGCTGGATGAACGAAACACCCTCGACACCGGCCTTTCGGAGCAACCGGACCATCCGTAAAAAGAGCCACGGATCCTCAACAGCATTTACCCCCTCCCCCCGCCGGTCCACACGGCTTCCGTTCGCCTTGACCCACGCTCTGCACCTGGCCGCCGCGCCCGGCTGAGGCAGGTCGCTCGGCGCCTGGGGGGGCCAGATAGGGTGTGGGAAGTTGTGGGCGCAAGGGGGCAAAGCGCACGACATGATCCACAAAAGGCGCACAACCCATGCGGGCATGGGCTTCGCGGGAAACAGCCATGCGCACCCCCACCGGGAAACGGTTGCCCAGGTCATCTTCGACACAGGCAAAGGGACCGCGATAAAGGATGGCATGCCCCCCTTCGGTTTGCTGCGTGATGGAATGCTTGACTGCCGTCAGGGTGACGGAACGAAATTCGATCCCCTCCATGACCTGCCAGGGGGTGGTTTCCCATTTGTCGATGGTGACGCCGGTCAAACCTGCCTCTCGAAATGCGCGAACAAAATCCGTTTCGGTGAAGGCGCCGGAGATGCAGCCGGTCCAGAGTTCCGGATTTTGTTTCAGGGTTTGGGGAATCGGGGCATCGGCAACGATGTCGGAGATGGCAACCCGCCCGCCTGGTTTGAGCACACGAACAATCTCCCTTACCAACTGGGACTTCAGGGTGTCATCCACAAGGTTGAGAACGCAATTGGAGATGACAAGATCGACAGAGGCATCCGGGATCATGGGATCCTGGTGACGCATGCGGTGTTGATGTTGTTCGAGCAGGGTCAGGGATGCCAGGTCGGTCACCGGATGGGCAACCAGCCAATGGCCCAGGGATTCCAGATCCAGGGCCAAATCCTGAATGCGGCCTTTGCGAAAAGAGACCCGGTCGCTTCCCAGTTTATGGGCCATTTCCGGTTGATATTTGCGCGCCAGGGCCAGCATCTCATCGTTCATGTCGATACCGATAACCCGGCCCGACTCCCCCACCAACTGAGCGGCGATGTAGCAGATCTTTCCCGCACCCGATCCCAGATCGAGAACGGTATCGCCTGGTTGTACGTAGCGGGAAGGGTCGCCACAGCCATAATCCCGGTCGATGATCTCCCGGGGCAGCAGCGCCAACAGGGCGCTGTCATAGGAGACAGGACAGCATAGGGCCGGCACAACCTCCCTGGCTCCCTGGGCGTAACGTTGGTGAACGTGAGATTCCATGGTCATGGGGTCAACCCTCCGACTTTTTCATAAAATTCCTGACTTGTTTCATAAACTCGGGAAGCATTCGCAAGCAATTGACTTCAACCATATTTTTCCGATGCTCCTTACCCCACCAACCCGACCAGGCGGCTCCGGGGGGAACATCGGTGGCGACCCCGGTGCTGGCACCGATCCGGGCGCCCGGGCCGATGGTGACGTGTGGGACAAGACCGGCTTGCCCAGCCAGGACGGCGCCGTCGCCAATCTGGCAGGAACCAGCGATGCCGACCTGGGAGATGATGATGACATGTCGGCCAATCTGGACGTTGTGGGCAATTTGGACCAGATTGTCGATACGGGTACCGGAGCCGATACGAGTCATGCCAAACCGCGCCCGGTCTATGGTAGTGGAGGCGCCGATATGCACATCGTCTTCAATCTCGACGGCGCCAAAATGGGGAATGCGCTCATGGCGACCGGCGACAAACTCAAACCCAAAGCCGTCGGAACCGATCACGGCATGGCTGTGGATGACACAACGAGCACCGACGCTACAGCGTGCGTGTATGACGACGCCGGCATGGATCACACTGCCTTCGCCTATGGTCACATGGGGCCCAATGACAGCCAGGGGGCCAACAGCGACATCGGCACCCAAGGTGGCCGTCGGGTCAATGACGGCACTGGGGTGAACGCCGGCGAGAGTCAGCTCCGGGAGGCCAAACAGACGCCCGGTGCGGCCCAGGTCCATGGCCGGATGGGTGGTGACCAGACGTGGCTTGTCACTCGCTTCGGCCAACTCAGGTGGAAGGAGCAGGGCAGCGGCAGCCTGGGTCTGGGCCAGAAGATTTTTTTTGGTGACGTAAGTCAAATCCCCCGCCCCAGCACTTTCCACCGGAGCGACGCCGGTAATGGGTACGTCGGGCCCCAGCTGCTGCAAGGCAAGAGCGCTGGCGATGTCGGACAATTTCATCACGGGAACTCCCTACACGGCGCGACCGTGCTGTTTGGAGTGGATGCTCACGTGTGCCAGAAGCCCCATGGCCAGCATGATGGTCATCATCGAGCTGCCACCATAACTGACCAGCGGAAGAGGAATACCGACCACGGGCAAAAGACCAATGACCATGCCGATGTTGATGACAACCTGAAACAAAAACAGGGAAAGCAGCCCCGATGCCAACAGCAGACCAAAACGATCCCGGGCCATGGCGGCGATGGTCAGGCCCCGCAGAGTGATCAGACCGTAGATGACGATCAGGGTCATGGCCCCCATGAAACCCCACTCCTCCGCCAGAACCGAAAAAATGAAGTCGGTATGGCGTTCCGGGAGAAAATCCAGATGACTTTGGCTGCCCCCCATGAAACCCTTGCCGGTCAAACCACCGGAACCAACGGCAATCTTGGACTGGATGATGTGGTATCCGGCCCCCAAAGGATCGCCCTCCGGGAAGAAGAGAGTCAGGATACGGCGTTTCTGGTAATCGTGGAGCAGGTTCCAAAACAGAGGCGTGGAGGCGGGAATGATGATAAAAATGGCCAGGATTGCGTTCCAGGAGAGCCCGGCGACAAAGATGACAGCACCGCTGATGACCGCCAACAGGACGGCGGTACCCAGGTCGGGTTGATGAACGATCAGGACCAGGGGCGCCAGGATAATGCCAAGAGGAATCAGGATATCCCGGAGCCGAAGCTTCGCCACGGATTGATCGTGAAAATAGCGGGCCAAGGCCAACACGATGGCCGCTTTCATCATTTCCGAGGGTTGCAGGCGCACAAAGCCGATCTCCAGCCAGCGGCGCGCCCCCATGCCAATATCCCCCATAACCGCCACGGCTGTCAGCATCAACAGGATCAGACCGTAAACAAGATAAGCATAACGCCGGTAGACCTTTTCGTTGGCCATGGCCAGAACCACCATGAGGATCAACGTGAAACTGAAACGAATAACCTGGCTGATCAACATGTTGACATTATGCTTACCGACAGCGGATAACAACACGATGAAGCCGATACAGGCCGCCAAGGTGAGCAAAAGCATCAAACCCCAGGGAAACCGCACCAGACGCTCCCGAAGGCGCAGGGCGACAGCGTCTTCGGAGGAGAGAAAATTTTTGTTATCATTTGCCCGGGACATGAAGCTCACGCCTCCACGCTGGTACGTTTGCGGGCAAAATAACGTTCGATGATCTCCCGGGCGATGGGAGCGGCAGCAGATCCCCCATGACCCCCGTGCTCGATCACCACGGCAATGGCCATCTCTGGCGCTTCCACCGGGGCATAGGAGACGAAAAGGGCATGGTCCTGGAAACGGGGGTCGTTTGAGAGGATGGGCCGACCATTCTCATCCCGTTTTTGGCGCACGACCTGGGATGTGCCGGTTTTTCCTGCGGCCCGAACGCCTTTGGGGGCTGCCTGGCGCGCCGTTCCGTGAGATCCGTTGACAACCTCTTCCATACCAGTCCTGACCACGGCCAGGTGACGGGAATCGATGCGAATCCGGCGACGGACAATCGGAGTGAATGGATTGACCGGACGCACCAGGGTCGGTTGATGAAGAACACCACCGTTGGCGATGGTGGCCACCATGTTGGCCAACTGCAAAGGGGTCGCCATGACATACCCCTGACCAATAGCGGTGATCAGGGTCTCGCCGGGATACCAGGAGGCGTGATGATGCATGCGTTTCCACTCCCTGGAGGGCATGATGCCCGAACGCTCACCCACCAGACGGATACCGGAAGACTCACCAAAACCGAATTTATGGGCATACCGTTCCAGGGCATCGATGCCAATCTTGTCCGCCAACCTGTAAAAATAGACGTCGCAGGATTGGGCGATGGCCTGGACCATATCCATGGAACCATGTCCACCTCTTTTCCAGCAATGGAAACGGACCTTTTCCCGTTCGACGTGGCCACTGCAACCAACCCGGTCATGCGGCGAGATCCTGCCTTCGCTCAGGCCGGCCAGAGCCACGACCATCTTGAAGGTTGAACCGGGAGGGTATTGACCCTGGATGGCTTTGTTGGTCAGCGGACGTCCAGGATTGGTGATCAGAGAGCGCCATTGACCCGGACCAAAACCCTGGATAAACGCATTGGGATCATAAGCGGGGCGACTGACCATGGCCAGGACTTCGCCGGAACGCGGATCCAGGACAACGACGGATCCAAGCTTGTCTCCCATGGCCTCTTCCACATCCCTTTGCAGATCCATGTCCAAGGTCAGGTAAAGATCCTCACCCGGTACCGGAGAGGTGTGGCCCAGTTCGCGCACCTGACGGCCCAGGGCATTGACTTCCATTTCCCGGACCCCCTCCCGGCCACGCAGCACAGTTTCAAAACTGCGTTCAATGCCGGTCTTGCCGACCAGATCTCCAGAACGAAAGCGGATATCCTGTACATCGCGGTTGGAACCGGAGATGAATCCATCATCCGAACGTTGGGTCGTGGCAATGTCCTGTTTGTCTCTTTCGTTGATCTCCCCCAGATAGCCAAGGGCGTGCGAGGCCAGGCTGCCATAAGGGTAGTGCCTGCGGGATTGTATCTGGATGATGGCGCCGGGAAAGTGATGGTTGCGCACCTCGATGCGGCTGACTTCAGTCCAGGTGAGATGCGATTTGATCTTGACCGGCAGAAACGAACGTTGTTTGCGCGCCTGCTTCAGGATACCTTCGATCTCCTTGTCGGTGATTTCGATGTAACGTCTCAGCCTCTTGAGGATCCTGGGCAGGTTTCCGGAAAGCTCGGGAATGATGGTCAAGCGGTAGTCGGGCCGGTTTTCCACCAGGATTTCGCCATTGCGATCAAAAATATGCCCACGTGGAGCAGGAACAGGTTGCAGGCTGATGCGGTTGTTCTCGGCGAGGTCACGATACTCCCCCCCCTTGAGCAACTGTAGATGGAAAAGGCGCACCCCCAGAATGGAGAAACAGACACTCCCCACGCCACCGATGATCAGAAGGCGACGGCGGGCATCAACCCGAAAAAGCTCATGATCGTCTTCGAGCATTCAGGTACTCTCCATCCATTGGCGGTGGACCCGGATCAGGACCGCCACCAAAGGGGCTGCTGCCAGCGCAGTGGCCAGGGAGCGATCAACCATGTGGAACCAGCATGCACCGGGGTACTGGAACAAGGACATCATACCCAATTGAAGAAGCTGCTCCAACAGGCTGATCACGCCCAGCACTGGAATCAGGAGTAAAAAATCGGTGGCGCGCAGGCGGTTGCCAAAACGACCCACCAGCAGAATGACCAAAATTTGGGTGATGGCCGAGAGTCCCAAAGGCAGGGTCGTCAGGGAGTCTACGGCCAAGCCACTGATGAACGCCAAACCTGAACCACACCTGTCCGGGCGGTACAAACGCCAATAGAACAGACAGATCAGCACCAGATTGGGACGAAAAAATTGCCAACCCGACCAGGGGAGCGCCAGCTCCTGCAAGGCAGTGGCCAGCAGAAGGGTCAACGCCGGGATCCAGGGAGCGAACAAGGCGCCGATCACGGTTCCGACCTTGGGGGAATTTGCTGGCGCGGATCGTTTTCAGGGTTCAGCAGAAGGGAGACCTCTTCGAGGCGATCAAAATCCACCGCCGGCGCCAGGGTCACCTTTTGGAACAGACCCACTTCCTGCGGCGTGAAGCTCACCACCCGGCCCACAACCAAACCGCGGGGGAAGACACCGCCGATACCCGAGGTGATGACCAGATCCTGGAGCTGGACATCGGCGTCCTTGGCGACGAACTCCAGGTTGATGAGTTGATCGTTGGCGCCTGTGGCGATACCAGGAATGCGGTTGCGTTGAATACGCACCGGGGTGCGCGAATTGAGATCGAGCAAGGTAAGGACCACAGCGTAATATTCGCCGATTTCAACAATCTTTCCCACCAGACCGTCGGCGGAAATGACGGGGGTATTGATCCTGACCCCATCCTTCTTGCCGGCGTTCAGAATCAGCGAGCGGGCAAAAGCGGATGAGGATGTCCCCACAACCCGACCCGATATCGTCATGTAGACCGGATCCAGGCGCATGTTCAACAAGGTGCGGAGGCGGCGATTCTCCTTGAGGAGTTCCTCTTTCTCGGCCATGTTGGTCTTGCGGCGCTCCAGATCCAGTCTGAGGGACGCATTCTCTTCGCGAACCTGCTCCAGGGTACTGAACCTGTCCCTGGAGGTCTCCAACGCTTCGATGGAGAGATGCACCACGCGCTGCACCGGCCCGACCAGGTCTAGCACCAGTTCCTGAACAGTGCGGAAGGCAATGGCGTGGGTGCGGACGGAGAGCATGAGAAACACGGCCACCAGAAGAAATATGGTGGCAGCAATGGTGTGGCGATGCTCTCTGAGGAGATTGAACAAGGAGTCCAACGATTGGGCTCCTGAAGTTGGCTATCGATCCATGAGGAGGTCGGACATGGCGTCCAACTCTTCCAACGCGCGTCCCGATCCCATCACCACGCAGGAGAGAGGATCTTCGGCTATGATGACCGGCAGACCGGTCTCTTCGGCCAAAAGTTTGTCGAGTCCACGCAAGAGGGCGCCGCCACCGGTCAAGACGATACCACGATCAACGATATCGGCAGCCAACTCCGGCGGTGTGCGTTCCAAAGCGGTGCGCACCCCTTCGACGATGGCGTTGATGGGTTCGCCCAGGGCTTCGAGGATCTCCGGGTCGGAGATGATCTGGTGTTTGGGAACACCGTGGACCAGATCACGGCCTTTGACCTCCACCTCCAGGCGATCGGGGAGCGGAAAGGCGGAACCGATCTTGATCTTGATGGTTTCTGCCGTACTTTCACCGATGAGGAGGGAATATTTGCGGCGTACCAAAGCGACGATGGCCTCGTCCATCTTGTCCCCGCCGACACGTATGGAGCGGGAGTAGACGATACCACCCAGAGAGATGATGGCCACCTCCGTCGTTCCCCCGCCAATATCGACGACCATGGAACCACTGGCATCGGTGACCGGCAGGCCGGCGCCAATGGCAGCAGCCATGGGCTCCTCGATCAGGTACACCTCCCTGGCGCCGGCGCTGTCGGCGGATTCACGAATGGCTCGGCGTTCCACGGGCGTGGCGCCATAGGGCACGCAGATGATGATGCGGGGCGAATTGAAGTGACGACGCTTGTGGACCTTGGTGATAAAATGCTTCAGCATGGCCTCGGTGACGGTAAAATCGGCAATGACCCCGTCACGCATGGGCCGAATGGCGACAATATTGCCCGGGGTACGACCCAGCATGCGCTTGGCCTCGGTCCCCACGGCCAAAACCTTGCGAACACCACGCGAACTCTCATGAATCGCCACGACCGAAGGCTCGGATAAAACGACACCCCTCCCGCGCACATAGACCAAGGTATTGGCCGTGCCCAGATCGATCGCCATGTCCACAGAAAAAAGGCCCATCAACTTGCTGAACATGCCAAATCCCTTGTGTTGGAACATGTGTGCCAGGAAAATCTTTTTCTCACGCCCTGCCCTTGTACTTCGCTCGGACTCATGCAAAAAGGATTCCCATTATGTGCCAAGACCCCTTTCCCGAGTGGACCCCCCCTGATGCCGGATACGTTACCATGGTGACATAACCCCAGCAAGGTGGCGAACCCCAACTGGAACAAGGAAATCATTTTCTCTTTCCCAAGGTGAGCGTGTGTCAAAATTTCGCAAGCGGACCATCGTCGATCTGGAAGGGTTGGACCGTCAAATTTCCGAAATTTTGGATCGTGCCGGATCGGCAGCCGTCCTGGCTGTCAGCCGCAGCGCCTTGTTGGAGGTCTTTCGTCAACACTTGCAACAGGGGCGGGACCGGTTGCGTCAGAGCCACCAGGAGGGGGCCACGGGACTCTATATCGTGCGTGGGCACGCCTACCTGATGGATGCCCTGTTGCGACGTCTTTTCCTGCTGGTCCGGGCAGGCAGCGCGGAAACGATCACCGGTGTGACCACCAAAGAAACGCCAGGCCAGCCGCAACCTCTTTTGCATCGTCTGGTGCAGCGCTTCAGGGAGCGAAAAAAAACCACCAGGCCCCTGGGACAATTCTGCCTGGTGGCGACAGGAGGCTACGGACGTGGAGAACTGGCCCCCTACTCCGACATCGATCTGCTCTTCCTGTTGCCAGAGGCGGAGCATGACCGGTTCAATGTGCAAGTGGAGTGGATGCTCTACTTTCTGTGGGATCTTCGTCTGGAGGTCGGACATGCGGTGCGCAACATCCAGGAGTGCATCGAACAGGCAAAACTGGAGTCGGAGATCCGCACCTCCCTTCTGGAATCGCGTTTCCTGGCGGGCAACAAACGGCTGTTTCAACGTTATCGCATCAGTCTGCTGGACAAAACCCTTCTGGAAGATGTGGAAGGGTTCCAGCGCGACAAGTTGGTCGAACAACGGCAGCGCCATGAACGGTTCGGCAACTCCATGTTTTACCTGGAACCAAACATTAAAGAAAATCCGGGCGGCTTGCGGGATATCCACACCTTCCTCTGGATCTCGGAATACCGCTACCGGGTCAAACGCATCATGGATCTGGTCGGCAAAGGGATCATTACCGAAGAGGAGTACCTGACCTTCCAACGCTGCCGCGAGTTTTTGTTGCGGGTCCGCAACGCCCTGCACTACGGAGCCGGGCGCCGGGATGACCGGTTGACATTCCAGTGGCAATTGGAGATCGCCGCCTCGTTCGGTTACCGGGATCGGCCCCACATGCGCGGGGTGGAGCAGTTCATGCGCCGGTATTACCAGGTTGCCAAACAGGTGGGCAACCTCACCTACGTTCTTCTGCAAAAATACCAGGAGGAGCAACTGCAATCGGATGAGGACGAACAGGAGTTGCTTGAGGATGTCTTCCTTCTGATGGGAGACAAGGTGGCCGTGACCCATGCCGAGGCGTTCCAGGAAAATCCTGTCCGTTTGATGCGTCTGTTCGAGGTGGCGCAGCGCTACGTCAAAGGAATCCATCCGGAGACAATCCGCCTGGTGACGCGCAATCTGGGCCTGGTGGGACGGGACTTTCGGCGCAATCCCGAGGTCAACCTGATTTTTTTAAACATGTTGAGCGGGCGCATGTCCGTTGCCTGGGTGTTGCGCATGATGAATCTCTGCCGCATGTTGGGCCGTTATCTGCCTGAATTTGGCCGCATCATCGGCCAGTCGCAGCATGACCTGTTCCACATTTTCACCGTGGATGAACACACCATCCGGGCTGTGGAAAACCTGCGCCACATCAAGTCCGGCAAGCTTGTCGAGGATCAACCCCACTTCACCCAGATCATGCGCAAAATCCGCCACCCGGTCGTTCTGCATCTGGGCGTCTTGTTTCACGACATCGCCAAGGGACGTGGGGGGCAGCACGAAAAGGCCGGGGCGGTCATCGCCCTGGATGTCTGCACCCGCCTGGGATTGCCGGAGTGGGAAACGCGACAGGTGGCCTGGCTGGTGGAAAATCATCTGATCTTCTCCCGCACGGCCTTCCGCCGCGATATCAACGACCCACAAACGATCGTGCAGTTTGCTCGCATGGTGGGCAATCAAACCAATCTGGACCTGTTGCTCCTGCTCACGGTAGCCGATATCCGCGCCGTCGGTCCCGGGGTTTGGAATCAATGGAAGGCGAACCTCCTGTTGCGCCTGTACCACCTCGTGCTTGAGTTTTTGAACAAGGGGCTTTATCCCGCCGACGAGCTGGCGCGGCAGGCCAAGCAAAAGCGGGATTCCGCCATGGGCATTCTGACACCGGGCTACAGCGCCGCAACAGTCAACACCTATCTGGACCGTTTTTATTCAGACTACTTTGTTGGCAACGAAGCCGAGGATATTGCAGACCATTTCACGGCCCTTGTCGAGCAGTTTCACCAGCCGCTGGCCGTGGCCTTTTTGCCCAATCCAAACTCCGACACCACTTCACTGCTGGTACAAACCCAGGACCATGCCGGCCTTTTTGCGGAAATTTCCGGCGCCCTGGCGGCGGAGTCCGCCAACATCCTGGCAGCCAACGGCAACCTGACCCGCGACGGCATGGTGTTTGACATTTTTGTTCTGGAGGAGCCCAAAGGGGGAGCCATCCGCAACGAAGAAAAGTTGGCCCGTATCGAAAAAACTCTGCGTGCCGTCTTGACCGGGCAGACACATCCAGATCAACTGTTGACCGGTTCCAGATTGACCATGCACAAGCATGAACTCTTCGATGTGCCCAGTACCGTCGAATGGGACAATGAGTTCTCCGATACCTCCACGGTCCTGGAGATCAACACCCTGGATCGTCTGGGATTGCTTTATGCCGTAACCCGTGAGATGGAACGCCAGGGGATTCAAATTGGCACTGCCAAGGTTTCCACCTACGGCGAGCGGGCCGTCGATGTCTTTTATCTCCGAGACATGTTTGGTTTCAAACTGACCGAAACAAAAATCCGCACCCTGACACTCAGCCTAAAGCAGATCATGGATACCTGGGGGCGGGAGAAAAAAAAAGGTGACGACCGGATATGAAGACCATCCATTCCCTGACCATCGTCATTCCCTGCTACAACGAATCCAAGACCCTGATCTCCCTCACCGAGCGGGTCTTGGCAGCCGATATTCTGGGGTTAAAACGGGAGGTCATCATTGTGGACGATGGTTCCCGGGATGACTCCCGGGCTTTGGCGCAAACACTGGCCCGGCAACATCCCGCAGAGATCCGGGTGATCTTCCATGAACGCAACCAGGGCAAGGGAGCGGCTCTGCGCACTGGTTTTCAGGCTGCAACAGGGGACGTTGTCCTGGTGCAGGATGCCGACCTGGAATACGATCCGGTTGAATATGCCCGTTTGCTGCAACCCATCCTGGATGGTGCAGCTGACGTGGTGTTTGGTTCGCGTTTCCGAGGCGGCGAGGCCGGCAGGGTGCTCTATTTCTGGCACTCTGTGGGCAACCGTTTCCTGACCCTGCTTTCCAACGTATTCACCAACCTGAATCTGACGGACATGGAGACCTGTTTCAAGGTATTCCGCCGTGAAATCCTTGCCCAACTCCCCATCACCGAAAATCGTTTTGGTTTCGAGCCGGAGATTACGGCCAAGGTTGCCAGACTGGGCAGCGCGGTGCGCATCTACGAGGTGGGCATCAGCTACCACGGACGTTCTTACGCCGATGGCAAAAAAATCACCTGGAAAGATGGACTTTGGGCCATCTACTGCATATTGCGCTACAATCTGCGGCCATGATCATCCCTGTTCATGTTAGTCCCTGTTCAGCACTCTTTCATGGTGACTCATATCGTAACCATTCAGCATGCGACGTGGCCATGTACCACCCGACAACGCATCGGGGTCCAGGGGGCTGGCTCCCTGGCAGGGCCTAAGACAGCGTCCTGGTGGGGTTCGGGGCGAAGCCCTGACAAGGGTTTTCATATCCAATCTTCTCTTGAAAGAGTGCTGAACAGTTTACCTCATGTCAAATCTTTTCTCACACAGGCGCTGAACTGCAGCATTTCTGGTCACATTTTTCCAGCAGCACAAAGTACAACTTGCCGCCTCTCTTTTGTTCAAGCCGATTATTCTTATATTCGACGACTCTCCTCGCAAGAACATACGCTCTTCTCGCCAGGAATCTTGTAGTCTCATGGCGCCACTCTGCCACAACAAGTCGGTACATGGCTGGAACAATGAGACCACATAAAAAATGGCAATAATAAGAAACGCGGCGCAACCGAAAACCGTATCGACTGGCAACACTTACAACATAATCTGAATTCCAATAATGAAGATAGGAAACAACCGGCTTTTTTCCAAACAATCCTCTAATAAGATTGTTTTGTTTTAACATAGTTACCACACCATTTGTGGGACTTTGCCCATCGAACAGGATAACATAACCGCCATTTTTTATCAGTTTTGACAGTTTATCAAAAAAATAACCGAGATCTTCCATATAATTTATAAACTGCATGGCAAGAACAAGATCAACCTGTTGATCTGTTGGGTAATGTTCATACGCCGTGCAGAAAAAATCAATATTTTTGTAGCCGCCATTTATTTTTTTTTGGCGTGCAAGACCCAATGGGGCATCGGCAATATCGATGCCCAACGCATGGCCGATGATCCCGAGATCGGAGAGCAGGAAGAGATTGTCGCCACTTCCGCACCCAATCTCCAGACAAGAGACCTGCCGGACATTCAGGTCGGCAAACACTTGGCGATAGAGCTTGGCATACAACCGCCCTGTCCAGGCGAAGGACATGGGCTTTTCCCGGTAGAGAATCCTTGCGGGATGATCTTCCGCATTCCGGGAGTAATTCCACTGTTTGGCAACGGAGCTGTTTTTGTCGCTCAGGGATTCTGGCATGCGGGATAGGGCCCAACGTTGGCGGGACACCAGACAAAAACAAGACAACGGAACCGGTGACCCGGCTCCGCCGTCCTGGAATGGAACAGCCTGAAAGGCTTTTCCCTGGAATTTCCGTCTGACTACTTCTTCAGACGGTGCTTGAACATGCGAGACTCTTTCTCTTTGGCCTGGCGCGCTCTCTCTTCAGCGGCAGCGGCTTCCTGACGGGCCTGCTCAGCAGCGCGGCGGGCCTCTTCGGCGCGGGCCAGATCCTCTTTTGCAGACTGACGCGCCTTCTCGGCGGCGATGCGCTCCTGCTCCGCCTTTTTGAGATCTGCGGCCTGGGTGTCCGGCTGTTTGCTGGCGCAACCACCGAGCGTCATGCCCCCGATCAGCCCTGCCACCATCAGCATCACAGGAATAGATTTGGATTTGATCATGTTCTTCCCTCTCTATGGGTATTTTTCCGACTTCACTGTTATGGAAACTGTACGACTGCCCGCGAAAATCCCCCCACCATATAACTGATCCGGTACAATTATCAATCCAAAAATGCAACCCGGGGCGGTGCGGGTGGGTGGTTTTTTTATTTTCCCAACCAGAAACCAAACATTTGACGACGACTGACCGGACGCTGCAAGCGATCAGAGACGGACCGCGCACCCGGATGCTGCGATGGACCCATGGCACGCGCCGCAGCGAAGGCCTCCTCTATCGTGTCAAATTCTTGCACCGAGTGCAAGAGGGTTTCGACAAAATAGTGGCCTGTCTCGGGTTCCAGACCCACCAAAACCGGCTTCAAGTTACCTTGCACCCGCAGCAGAAGCCCCTGTCCTTTGGCCACTTTCCCGTCTGCATCACCCTCTGGAGGGTAGGCTGAGACGATCCATAGATCGGTTGGCCGATTGGGTGGGTGCCAATAGATACGCTCCACCCCCCACGGGGAAACCAGCAAAGCTCGCGCCAATTCGTCAGAGTCCGGGGCGCTCTCCATACGGGTCACGACCGGCAGGCGCAGATTGAGGCCGGTCGACTCTACACCATCGACCTCAGCCTGTGCCAGCATTTCCCGCAGCATCCGTTCCGAAGCAACCTGGATGGCAACAGGATCGGGCCAACGGAACTCCCAACGGGGGGTGGGTTCGGTGCACGTCATGCCATCACCTCCCCTCGCATGGCGAGCATCTGGACAAGGGGTTAAAAAAACGTGCCATCGATGGGGGAAGAGGCTGCGGCATGCGTCCGGCGCGGCATGCGTCCGGCCAAGAAAGCTTCTCGCCCAGCCTGTATGGCCAACTTCATGGCGGTAGCCATGCGGACCGGATCCTGGGCCTCGGCAATGGCTGTATTCATCAAAACGCCATCGCACCCAAGCTCCATGGCAATCGCCGCGTCCGAAGCGGTGCCCACCCCGGCATCCACCAGAACCGGAATGCGCGCCTGCTCGACAATCATGCGAATGGTCCAGGGGTTGCGGATACCCAGACCGGAACCGATGGGCGCCGCCAAAGGCATGACAGCCACACACCCCATCTCCTCGAAACGTTGACACATGTGCGGGTCATCCGTGGTGTACACCATCACCTTGAACCCCTCGGCAATAAGGGTCTTGGCAGCCAAAAGGGTCTCCGGGTTGTTGGGCCAGAGAAATTTTGGATCGGAAAGAACCTCAAGCTTGACCAGATCCCAGCCACCAGCTTCCCGGGCCAGGCGGAGAGTGCGCACTGCCTCGTCGGCGTTGTAGCAACCCGCCGTGTTGGGAAGATAGGTGAACTTTTTCGGGTCGAGATGGTCGGTCAGCATGGGGGCCTTGGGATCCGTGATATTGACCCGACGCACAGCCACAGTGACAATCTCGGCACCCGAAGCGTTGATGGCGCGCACCGTTTCGTCAAAATCCTTGTACTTTCCCGTTCCCACCAGCAGACGGCTGTGATAGGTCCGGCCAGCCAACAGCAAGGGATCCCCGGGGGCAACGCTCTTAGGTTTCGGGGCTCCCCCGCCAATGAAATGAACCACTTCCAACCGGTCTCCATCGTTGAGGCGGGTATCGGCAAAACGGTCCTTTCTGACCACCTCCAGGTTTTTCTCCACAGCAACTCTTTGGCTGTCGAGTTGCAGGGTTTGCAACATGTCCGCGATGGTGCTTCCGGAGGGAAAATCGCGGGTTTCACCGTTGAGTATGACGTTCATGACCGGCATCTGCTCCCTTGTGTGCAATGTCCAGGATGACCCAATCTCTCCTTCTGCATGTCAGGCGCGGAAGCATGGCGTGTTTTGGAGAAAAAATCAACGACACGGCATGACGAAACAGGGCAATCGCACTGGACCCCGAGTACGTAACCGGGCGGCAATTCAGGCGCCTGCTGTTTGCGAAATATGGAAGAAAGGGCCGATGGCGCGTTATGATGGGGGGAAAAGAGACGCCACGGCGAGAAGATTTGCGAGGCAGCATGACAGAAAATTCGCAGGACGACATCACCCGAATAGTGGCCTTGATTCGGGATAACAAGGTGGAAGATGCCCGGCAACTGCTGGATCAGGCCAGCGAGCAATCTCCAGAGAGCGTGGCGCGATGGTATCTTTTCGCCCGCCTCCTGGTCTCATCCCTGGGTGAAAAGGAGATCGAGGAGCGCTTGTCGAGTTTTGGACGCGCCCCGGGACAGGCCTTTCGTACCGCGCTCGCTGCCCTGCAACGAGCCTTGCCGAGCGAGGTCCCTGCACCGGATCACCCGGAACTTTTGCGTCTCAAAAAATTTTTGGATCGCCTCCAAGGCGTCCCGCCCGAGCCGTTGCCGGCTCCCGTCGCCCTGGCGCGGTTGGAGGACTTTCTGCGCCGCGTGCAGACCCGTCGTGCGGCTGTTGCGTCATCGGTTGGGCCTGTGGAGACGCAGCCGCCAACATGGATCACACATGGCTTGCGACCGTTTCTTCCCGTGACGACGCTGTTGGCAAGCGTCATGGCCCACGGCCACGACCTGAAACGAAGGGAGATCGACCGCATATGACCATTCCCCCGCTTTGGCGCATTCTGGTGTTGAATGGTCCAAACCTGAACATGCTCGGGCAACGCGAGGCAGGCATCTATGGCGCCGACACCCTGGCGGATATCGAGAAGGCCTGCCGACATCACGGCGAAACCCTGAGAGCCGAGATCGTCTTCTTCCAGTCCAACCATGAAGGGGTGCTGGTCGAGCGGATCCAACAGTCGCTGGGGGTGTGCGATTTGATCATCATCAATCCGGCGGCGTTCACCCATACATCGGTTGCCATTCGCGACGCCCTGCTGGCCGTGGCATTGCCGGTGATCGAAGTGCATCTGAGCAACATCTTCAAGCGGGAACCATTCCGACACCACTCCTACATCCACGACATCGCCATCGGACAAATAACCGGGTTCGGCAAGGATGGCTATATCCTGGCGCTGGAAGGGGGTGTACGCTACCTTCGGCAGCATCGGCCCGGCTGACCAGCCTGGGCCGCACGTTGGATCTGTGAATACAGGGAGGAACGCAGAGATGGACCTCAGGGAGATACGCCAACTCCTGAAAATGCTGGCCACGACCGATGTGGCCGAAATCGAGATCAAACAGGAGAACGGCGCCACAGTGCGGGTAACCCGGGACCGGGGTCAGTTTGCGCCCACCGTGCGGGCAGACGTTCTACCCTCCCCCGGTGAGATCGCAACAAGGTTTGCCATCTCCGGTCCGCCCGTCGGCGCGCCAGGATCCGCCCCCCCGGGTGTGTCCGGCGAAGAACGCTCGCCAACTGCCAAACTGGTGACCTCACCCATGGTCGGCACCTTCTACAATGCCCCCTCCCCGGAGGCCCCCCCCTTCGTCAAACCGGGGGACTGGGTCAAAATGGGTGATACCCTGTGCATCATCGAGGCCATGAAGTTGATGAATGAAATCGAAGCTGAAGTGGGTGGGCGCGTCCTGCAAATCCTCAAGGAAAATGCCACGCCCGTGGAGTACGGCGAAGAGTTGTTTCTCATCGAGCCCGGCTGACCCCTCATGTTTAAAAAAATCCTGATTGCCAACCGAGGCGAGATTGCCCTGCGCATTCATCGGGCCTGCAAGGAGTTGGGGATTCAGACCGTGGCGGTGCATTCAGTGGCCGATGCCAACGCCCTGCACGTCATGTTGGCAGATGAAGCGGTGTGCATCGGACCGCCACCAGCCGCCGAATCCTACCTGAACATCAAATCCATCATGGCAGCTGCCGAGATCACCGACACCGAGGCCATTCATCCCGGATACGGCTTCCTCTCTGAAAACGCCGAATTTGCCGAAGTAGTCGCCGATTCTGGTTTGACCTTCATCGGCCCTACGGCGGCTGTCATCCGCCTGTTGGGCGACAAGGTCACGGCACGCGCATCCATGATCGCGGCTGGCGTACCGGTGGTGCCCGGTTCGCCGGGAGTGGTCGAGAGTGACGATATGGCGTTGCAGGTAGCCCGGGATATCGGTTTTCCGGTCATCATCAAGGCCTGCGGAGGGGGCGGAGGCCGCGGCATGAAAATTGTCCACACCGAAACCTCCCTGGCCAACGCCTGTTCCATCGCCCGCAACGAGGCGCGCCAATTTTTTGGCAATCCGCACATCTACATCGAAAAATTTCTTGAGGCGCCCCGTCACGTTGAAATACAAATCCTGGCCGACCAACACGGTCATGCCATTCATCTAGGGGAACGGGATTGTTCCATCCAACGCCGACACCAGAAGGTGCTGGAAGAGGCGCCCTCGCCAGCCGTCGCTCCAGCTCAGCGGGAACAACTGGGCAGGTTGGCCTGCCAGGCCGCACTTGCCGTGGGTTATACAGGCGCCGGCACCTTCGAGTTTCTGTTGAGCGACGGTGGCTTTCACTTCCTGGAGGTCAATACCCGCATCCAGGTCGAGCACCCCATCACCGAAATGATCTCCGGCATCGATCTGGTCAAGCAACAAATCCGCATTGCCTTCGGTGAGCCTCTCCCCATCAATCAGGAGGAGGTTCGCCTGCATGGGCACGCCATCGAATGCCGCATCAATGCCGAGGATCCGGAAACCTTTCTCCCCTCCCCAGGCTTGATCACCGAATATCACGCCCCCGGCGGAGGAGGAGTCCGGGTTGAATCCGGGGCCTATGCCGGTTACCGCATACCACCCCATTATGACTCCATGATCGGCAAGCTGATCACCTATGGCGAGGATCGCAACGAAGCCATGGCCCGCATGCGCCGGGCCTTGGACGAATATGTCATCGGTGGTGTCGCCACGACCATCCCCCTGCACCGACGCATTCTCCAGGATAGTGAGTTCTGTCGCGGAAAATACACGCTCCATTTTCTGAACCGCTTCCTGCAACCAAGAAAACCAGATAAAAGAAAACCCTGACCATTCAGCTATCTTCCAAAAAAAGTCTCCATTCAACACCCTCTCAAGAAGAGCTCGGATATGAAAGCCTTGGTCAGGGCTTCGCCCCGAACCCCACCAGGACGCTGTCTCAGGCCCTGCCAGGGAGCCAGCCCCCTGGATCCCGATGGGTTGCCGGGCGATGAATAGTTACGAAAAATGACCCATCGGAGGGCGCGATGCAGCAGCCAAAAAAATTCCGCCATCACCCTGGTGGCCCACGGCCAGAAGAGCATTTTACCCTGCTGATCGATCCGCAGCACTTGCAGGAGCGGGTCGTTGAGTTGGCCAGCCAGATCGAGGCGGACATGGCCGGCCTGGATCCGGTTCTGGTGGTGATCTTGAAAGGGGGCATCCTGTTCGGGGTGGATCTGCTGCGGGCCATGAAACAACCCTGGCCTGTTGTCTTCCTTCCCCGCCGCCCGCCCAAAACACCCGATTGGATCACCCTGGAGGACCAAAAATTGCTGCATGGGCGGAATCTGGTGGTGGTCGATGGCATCCTGGATGATGGCAACAGCCTCTCTCTTTTGTTGCAGCGCCTGCAATTCCTGGCGCCTGCCTCGGTGCGTCTGGGCGTCTTGCTGCACAGAACCGTCAGCCATGCCCTGCCCTTGCCCATCACCTGGGTGGGATTTGAGGTACCCCATTTGCGCGTGACCGGCTATGGCCTGGACGAGGGAGAACGGTTTCGTGGTCTGCCAGGCATTTTTACCTGGATTGAAACCCACTCCACCGAAAACGGATAAAATGATGGAATGAGAATGCGATCATGAAAACACGCGGATTGAGTATCAAGGGCAAACTTTTCCTGGCCTTTCTGGCGCCGATCATCATCCTCTCCGGGATCAACGTCTGGGGATTCGTGGCCACGCAAGCCATCTCGTCCCAGACCGATGTTCTCAAACAAGAGGGCATTGCCCTGGCCATGGTGGCGCGGGATTTGGAACGCGATGTCATCCAGGTCCAACAATACTTGTCGGACGTTTCGGCGACCCGTGGCCGGGATGGCTTGAACGACGGGTTTGACGAGGCCGAAAAGAGTGCCCGCTCCTTCAAGGCAGGATTGGATCGCTTCCGAAAACATGCCGAGCAAGCCGGGGACCAGGCCTCCCTGCGCAGCGTCGAAGAGATCGCCACACGCTTCGCCGCCTACTATACCCTGGGTCAAAAAATGGCCCATGACTACGTCGATGGCGGTCCCGATGCGGGAAATCGGCAAATGGCCTCTTTCGACAAAGAGGCAGAAGCCCTGGGAGAAGTTTTGCAACCTTTTGTCGCCCAACGCATGGTCTTTGGCAATCAGTTACTGGATCAGTCCGTTGGTGGCATCAAAAATTTACGGAATGGCATGACCGGTTTGTTGATCGTTGCCATGGCCATGGTTGTGATTTTGGGGTGGCTGGTCATGCGTACCCTGTCGGTCTCCCTGGACCAGGTCGAGGCGTCGGTCCATGCCTTGGCCCGTGGCGACTTGACGGCCAGGGTTCCTGACCTGGGGGACAACAACGAGATTGGCCGGGTAGGCAAGCGCATCAACGCCATGGCGGATGGCATGAAGCGTTTGATGTCCCTGATCACGCTGCATTCGGGCAGCATCACCGCCTGTGCCTCAGAACTGATCAAAATCAGGGAGTTTGTAAGCGCCGATGCCAGGGACTCCCAGGCGGTGGTGGAACGGGTGTCGGACAAGAACGGAGCGCTTGCCCACGAAATCACCCAGGTCAAGGAGGCGATCATCCGGGCCACGGAGGCGTTGCACAGCATCTCGTCGGCTGCCCAGCAGGTTTCCGACAATGTTTTCGTGATCGCCGCAGGTTCGGAGGAGGCCAGCAGCAACATCACCACCGTGGCGGCGGCAGCCGAAGAGATCACAGCCAACATCTCCGGGGTGAACAACAACCTGGCCCAGGTCAACCAGTCGGTGATGTTTGTGACACACTCCATCCAGGAGATCACCGGGGCATTCGAGGCCATCCGCCAGCGTTGCGTGGCCGCCAACAAGGAGTCCATGCAGACCAACCAGCATGCCCACGCCACCCGGAAAGTGATGCAAAAGTTGTCCGACTCGGCCCGTGAAATCGGTGACGTGGTCACGGTCATCAATCACATCGCCGGTCAGACCAACATGTTGGCCCTGAACGCATCCATCGAGGCAGCCGGAGCGGGAGAGGCAGGCAAGGGGTTTTCGGTGGTGGCCAACGAGGTCAAGGATCTGGCCCAGAAAACTGCCAATGCCACCCGGATGATCTCTGAAAAAACCTTGGAGATTCAGGCTATCAC
Source organism: Magnetococcales bacterium (assembly GCA_015231175.1). Classification (NCBI taxonomy): domain Bacteria; kingdom Pseudomonadati; phylum Pseudomonadota; class Magnetococcia; order Magnetococcales; species Magnetococcales bacterium. Next base: position 43,344 of record JADGBZ010000010.1, read on the forward strand.
GACAGAGGTTTCCATCGCGAACGAAGAAATTGTCGCCAGTGTCGAACGGATCAACAGGGCCAATTCGGCCATCACCTCCTCGGTGGATGACCAGTCAAAAACCATCTGCGATATCGCCAGCTCCATGAACAGCGTGTCAGACGCATCCAGCGAAGTGACCCGCAACGCCCAGGAGTTGAATGTGGCCGCCCAGGATGTCGCCAGAGCCGCAGCGGAGGCAGCCACCGGTACCAGCGAAATCGCCCGCTCTGCCGCCGAGGTCGCCAACTCCTCCCAGCAGGTGGCCAATTCGAGCAAAGAAGCCCTGGATATGGCCAACGCCATCCTGACGGCGGCACAAACGACCGAAAACGAATCCTCGATCGTGCAGCAGGAGATGGTCAAGGCCAACCGGATCGCCGATCTGATGCGCGGATCGGCTGCGCATTTTGCTCGTATGGGAACCGTTCTCCAGGATATGAGCAACGCCCTCTATGCCGCCCAGATGGAGTTGGACATCGGAACGCCACTCTTCAACATTCGTGATATCAAGGAGTACTATCTCTCCTGGCAAAGCAACCTGGAACAGGTGCTCTCCGGGCGCATTCAGTTATCCAGGGCGCAACTCCCCTCCCCCCAGGAGTCCGCTTTGGGAACCTGGTTGCAAAATGAGGGGCGGGTCCACTTGACCTCGTCAGCTGCCTGCAAACATGTTGAAACACTCCAACCCAAACTGCACGAACTGATCGAAAAAATCGTCACTGCGGCTTCGCAAGAGGGAGGAGACGCCGCTCCGGCCAGTGAAAGGTATTTTGCCGAATTCTTGACCACCTGCAAACAGATGTTTCAATACCTGGACCAATTGTTCCTGCAAGATGCCACGCCGGATGGAGAGGAACGACTGTTTTTCCCCTGGGATGATCAACTGAACACCGGCCTGTCGGAGATCGACAATGACCACCGCAAACTGGTGAATATGGTCAATGACCTCCACGCAGCCATGCAACGCGGCGAAGGAAGCGTGGCCATCAGCGCCATTCTCAGAAGGTTGGCCGAATATACCCAATTTCATTTTGGCCGGGAGGAGCAGTATTTCACCCAGTACGGATACCCGGAAACCGAAGCCCACAAGGCCGCGCACAGGAAGCTTCTGGAATCGGTTACCGAACTGATCAAACGTTTTGAATCCGGCAAGTTCTCGGTGGCCATCGACCTGCTGGCTTTCGCCAAAAGCTGGCTGGTCGATCACATCATGAAGACCGACATGCGCTACGTCCCGTACCTCAAGGAGAAAGGTGTGACGTAGCAAACCAGTGGTACACCCGGCTTTTGGCGTCGAAAATGCGCTTCGTCGTCTACGTTTTTTCATCCATGGGGATGGCGACGCGCACCTGTAAAATGCGCCGCCGGGTGACGCGGACGATGGTCACTTCCAATCCATCGATGACAAACCGTTCGGTTGCCGTCGGAATCCTTTGGACATGCTCCAAAATCCACAGGCTGATGATATCGGAGGGTTTGCCGCTGAGCGTTTTGCCGAAATACTCGGCCAGGGAGCGAACCTCCACCGTACCCTCGACCAGCAACTCCCCTTCGCGCACCTCCTGGATGCTTTCGGGGGGTTTATCCAGTTCGTCATAAATCTCCCCGACCAACTCTTCCAGCATATCCTCCAGGGTGAAGAGCCCCTGGAGCTGGCCAAACTCGTCCACAACGATGACGGTCTGTTTCTTGGTGCCTCGGAGGGTGTTGAACAGGGCATCAACAGGCTGGTTGAGGGGAACAAAAAGCGGGTTTTGAGCAATTTCTTCAAGGGTCTTGTCCCAGTTACCCTGGGCCGCTTCGACAAGGATCTCCCGCAGATGGGCGACACGATGAATTTCATCCTTGAGACCGGTATGGAGCGGCACCCGGGAGTGAGGGTGCTCCAAAAACTCTGGCAGGGCCTCGCGAATGGTCAATGAACCATTCAAGGAGAAGATGCGGTGACGGGGAATCATGACATCTTCGGCGCGCAGATCATCAAAGGCGAAGATCCGTTGGATCATGATGTGTTCATCGCGTTCAATGCTGCCCTCGGCGGCACCATGTCGCGCCATGGAGATGAGTTCGGATTCGGTCACCGTGGGATCGATTTGCGCTGGACTCATTTTTTGCAGCCAGACAGTCAAATGCTCCATGAACCAGGTCATGGGCTTGGTCAGATGGATGAAAAACAACACAAAAGGCGCCACCCTGAGCGAGATGGTCACGGCGTAACGGGCGGCAAAGGTTTTAGGAACAATCTCACAAAGGAACAGGATGCCCAGGGTCAACACACCCACAACGAAGCTGGTCCCCAGATCACCAAAATGCTTGTGCGCCAGAACGGTGGTGATGGCCGATGCAGCGATATTGACGACGGTGTTGCCGATCAGAAGCGTGATCAGCAGGCGGTTGGTGTTGCTTTTGATGCGCGAAAGGGTGCGGGCGCCAGGACGGCCCTCCCGCAGCAAAACTTCGACACGGGCTGACGAGAGCGTGGTCAACGCCGTCTCGGACCCGGAGAAAAAAGCCGAGAAAAGCAGAAGGACGAGCAGTATCAAAATTTCACTGACCATGGGAGGCGAATATGACCCTGAATTTGACGGATTGAAGGAACATGTGTAACCATTCAGCACCCGGTAACGAACAGGGGCCCAGAGAACTGGCTCCCTGGCGGGTCAAGAGCGGAGCCCTTGTGGGGTTCGGGGCGAAGCTCTGACAAAGGCTTTCATATCCAGGCTTTTCTTGAAAGGGTGCTGAACGGTTACCATTTTTTGTGTTTCAGATGTGCGGATACGGTCGATCAGGGGAGGCCCGCACGGGCCGTTGCCACAGGCCCCTTTTCGCCATGACGCAACCGGTACCAAAGCATGCCGATATATTCATGCAAGGGAAGCCGCATGCCGGCAGTGACCTTGGGAAGCCAATCACCCAGGGAGAGCCCGGGACGATGCATATTATAGGGTGTCGGCGCCGGCGTCACCAGGAAACCGACCTTTTCAAAAGCCCACACAGATCTGGGCATGTGAAAAGCCTGGGTCACCAGAATGATGTGCGCAATCGAGCTTCTAGCCAAAATTTGGCGTGAAAACAAAGCATTCTCCCATGTGTTGTTGCTTTTATCTTCCACCCACTGCACAGGGGTGTGCAGATCGGCCTCAAAAACTTTTTTCATCAACTCCGCTTCGGACACGGCTTCATGGTCGGGGGAGCCCCCAGTGGCAAGGAGAGGAAGGCCGGTCCAGTCGCGCAGGCGGGCGGCATAGCGAACCCGGTCCATTCCGTCGCTTGTGAGCGTCGCATCGCCAAGAAACCGGGACGGGGATTCACGACCGCTGCCCAGGACGACAATGGCCTGGGCAGGAGAGGATTTCACCTGCTCCAAAGTGAGAGGGTGGTATCTCTCCAATCGAGTCGAGAGATAATACGCCGGCGCCTGAATGGTCGAGATGTAGAGCAAAAGGGCGCCAAAGACCAGAACAACGCGCGCAAGACGTGTATGGCGAGGAATCAACCACCAGACGAGGGCCAGTACGACCAGAACCAAACCAGGAGGCAAGACAAGAGAACTCAGAACAGGGAGCAACACAGCGCTCATGGCCCATCCGCCACATGGTCTGGGAGACAACGCCGCGCCCGCGGGTGGGCCGCATCGTAGATGGAAGCCAGATGGGTCAGATCCAGGTGGGTGTAGCGTTGCGTCGTCGAGAGCGAAGCATGTCCCAGCATCTCCTGGAGGGCACGCAAGTCCGCGCCGGCCTGAAGGAGATGTGTTGCAAAGGCGTGGCGCAACGAATGGGGTGTGGTCTGCTCGGGCAAAGACAACTGACGCCGCAACCTTTCGATCAGGCGTTGGGCCTCCCGCGGATGGATGCGTCCCCTCTGCCGGCCAACGAATATCGCCCCTTCAAGCGGCAACCCGGGAAAAAATTGTTGCCTGGCATGCATATATTTTTCGATGGCCCGCGCAGCCCATGAACCAACCCGGACGATGCGTTCCTTGTTGCCCTTGCCCAAGACCCGTACCTCCTCCTGGCGCAGATCCAGGCCGGCAAGATCCAGAGCGCACAGTTCGCCGATACGCAAACCGGAACTGTACAAAAGTTCCAGAATGGCGGCATCGCGCAGAGCGCGCACCATCGGCCAGCCGGTGCAGGTGTCCGGCGTCGGTGCGGGGGCATCCAAAAGGCGTCCGGTGTCGGCCTCGCTGGGGGCACGAGGCAACCTTTTGGGCAATTTCGGCGTGTGGACGAGACGCGCCGGGTTGGTGGTCACCCAGCCCTCCCGCTCCAAAAAATGGTACCAGGCCCGAATCGAAGCGATCCGGCGTTGCTGGGTGCTGCGCGCCAACCCCGTCCGATGCGCCATGCCCATGAAGGCACGCATATCCTCCTTGTCGATCACGGGAAGATCCGCATCGGTCAAAACCCTCTGGTGACGGTCACGCCAGAAGGCGGCAAAGTGGTTCAGATCACGCCGATAGGCGGCGATGGTATGCGGCGAGTGGCGCCGCAAAACCAGGTGACGCAGAAACAGGTCACCGTGCGGCACCAGGATGGCGGAAGCCCCCGGTTCGGTCCCCTCCGGGAGAGTGGCATGATCTCCAGGCGACTTCCCTGGATGCGACGGGGTGGGGGTATCAGCTTGGAACATGCGCAACCATCCCTTTGGACGACACGAGAAAACGCCACGATCCACCACAACTCCACATCGACCACAACATCATCGATCGGAAGAGCATGGACTCGCATTTATTGTGCCGACACCGATTTTGCATGGGAAAAGTTTGCATGGGGAAAGGTAGCCCATTCATGCGCCGGATGGTAGCATCCTCTTCAGGCAAAGCGCAATCACTTCCGACAAATCCTGGACCAGGTCCGTGGAGTAACTGGGAATGAAACGGCTGGGGATGGTGCCGCCCAGGTTGAGGCTGCCGAGAAGCTTGCGTGAGCCACCCGTGGTCAGGGAGAGGGGAACCAGGGCCTCCGAACGAATGGATGGGGTGTGGGTGCCAAAAAAAAGGTGACGGTTGCCACCCCCCTCCATCCCGATGCGAATGATCGTCGAACGTCCATCCCCCAGCATCTGGTTCAGCACGGCCTGACTGACAACAAAGACCCGGTCAGCAAGCTCGGGAGGACGGTTCTCCAGGGTAAGACCAAAACCCTCCGCACAATCGGACAAGGCCAGGGTCACACGTGAAATATCAAAGGCAAGTTCAAGAGCCGATGTGGCAGCTTTGACCAGCTGGAACAGGGTCCGGGCACCGATCAACCCAACCTGGATGGTGTGGAGCGTGCGATAAATCTCCTCGTTGCGGCGCACACGCTCCAGCATGCCGTCGAGCTGTTCACGGATCTGCTCGTTCTGGCGCTGCAAATGGTCCAGTTTGCCGCTCTCCAGAGAGAGGACACGCCCGGAAGCCGTGATGGCAGCCGGCAAAAGATCAGCGTGGGTGCGAAAAAAATCCGGATTTTCTCGCAACCATCGATCAACCTGGTATTCGGTGATGGTGGAGTGATCACTCATAATCGGACAGGATGGTCGACCGGTTTTGGAAAAGCAAGGATTGCAGCATGAATCGCGGCGAATTTGTTGACGTACCGTTCCTTCAGCTTTACCATGGCGGCGAGTGGTGGTGAAGTACGCTTCACCGGGTGGGGGCGTGGCGATCCATGGGATCCGAAGCAACAGGCGGTGGCATGAGGTGAGGGTGTGGGTTGCGACTTCAACGAAGAGAGCATCGAGAAGGTCTCCCGATGCATGAAAGCCCTGGCCCATCCCTTGCGGATCAAGGTGATTGTGGCCCTGAAGGACAAGGAGATGAGCGTCCAGGAACTGGTCGAGGCGGTCGGGACCACCCAATCCAACGTTTCTCAGCACCTGACCATCATGCGTGACAAAGAGATTCTTGCCTCTCGTCGCGTTGCCAATCAGGTCTTCTATCGGGTCGGTGATTGCAAAGTCCTGGATCTGGTCGCCTTGACCAAAAAAATTTTTTGCACTCAGACCCAGGATGCTGGCAACGTGGGAAGCACCCCCATGGACATTCCAGCAGAGTCGCCCCGGTTGGCTGATTTTGTACGGACTCTCCAGGAGGATGTCGCCTCGCCACACCGACGGGCTTGAACGCGCAGGGCAATGGAGTAACGGATGACCTGGTTGCAAACAAACTGGCCGCTCCTGCTGGTGCTGGCCCTTTTCTCCTACCTCTTTCTCTGGGACCGCCTGGAAGCCCGGTGGGTCGGCGTGGAACAGATCTCGGTCCACGATCTGGCCGCTAAACTTGCCGGCGACGCCCCTCCCCTGCTCGTGGATGTGCGATCGCCACGCGAGTTCAATGCTGGCCACGTCCGACAAGCTCTCCTGGTTCCCCTGTCGGATTTGCGCCAAAGGGCAGAGGCCCTGCTGCAAAAAAACCCGGGGCGCGACGTGGCCGTGATCTGTCAAAGCGGCAACCGCTCCCTCAAAGGGTCCATCATCCTTAAGCGGCATGCCGAAACCATTCGGGTTTACAACGTCGCAGGCGGCACCAGCACCTGGCGCAGCCAGGGTTTCCCGGTCGGACAGTAGGGAGGTGCGTGGCCGGATGGTGAACAGTCGCGCAAAAACATGGGTCGGCAGCACGCCATGGCGCTTGCCTTGGGAGGATTACCCATCCGAGCCGTTACAGAATGGGATTGCCCGCAACCCGGGCTGGCTGTGACCTCCCATGCATCTGGAAGAAGAGGTCAAACTCACCGCTCCCGACCGATCCGCCCTGGATGCTGTTCTGCAAGATCCCGGGGTGTTGGCGGTCGCTGGTCGCCATTCAGTCCAGGATCGCTCCTTTCTGGCCACCTATTACGACACGCCAGAAAAAGAGTTGTTGCGCCGCAAACTGGGATTTCGCATGCGCCAGGTAGGCGACCAGTGGTGGATAGGGCTTAAGGGAAGTGGTTCGCTTGTGGCAGGAGTTTCCCGGCACCTGGAGTGGGAGGTCCGGTCCACAAAGCCCGTTGTCCGCTTCTGGGATTTGCCACCCGGCCCGCTGCGCGACCAGGTGCTGTCGATCGTGCGGGCTGACAGCCCTGTCACCCCGCTATTGACCACCGACATCCACCGCCGCACCCTGGAGCTGGATCTGGCCGAAGGGTGTCGCGCCGAAATGGCGTTGGACGCCGGAATCATCCGCGCCGGGGGAAAAAAAATACCCCTGTTCGAGGTGGAATTGGAGTCCCTTGCCGGGCCGTTCGCTCCCATCCTCGCCTTTGCCACCGATCTGACCAGGCGTCACGACCTGGTACCAGCCACATTGACCAAATTTCATCAGGGGGTCGCTCTGCTGGGAATAAACTGAAAACAGGGTGGTGAAGATTCGGCGCACTTGCAAGAAAAGCTTTGACATGAAAAACTTTGTCAAGGCTTCGCTCCGAGCCCCACCAGGACGCTGTCTTAGGCCCTGCCAGGGAGCCAGCCCCCTGGATCCCGATTCGTCACCAGATGACGATGCCGGATTTCTTGACAACGCCCCGCCCGACCCCCAGCCGGCCATAAGGGTGGTGAAGATGACGAAAGGGAGTACTATGACCATGCGGTACATAAGCACGCGGGGTGGTGTACAACCGGTGGATTTTGCCCAGGCAGTCATGATGGGGCTGGCCACCGATGGTGGTCTGCTCCTGCCCGAGCGGATTCCCGAAATCCCGATCGCCACTTGGCAGCGTTGGGCGACACTCTCATTTCAGGAGCTGGCCCTGGAGGTGATGGCCCCGTTTGTGGGTGACGCCATCCCCGCTGCCGACCTGCGGGATTTGGTACAGCGCTCCTATGCCACCTTCACCCATCCGGAGATCACCCCCGTGGTGCAGGTGGGATCCCGTTATATCCTGGAGCTGTTTCATGGTCCGACGCTGGCCTTCAAGGATGTCGCCCTCCAATTCCTCGGCAATCTTTTTGCCACCCTTCTGGCCCGGCAAGGGGGGCGATTGAACATTCTGGGCGCCACCTCCGGGGATACCGGTTCGGCAGCCATCCATGGCGTGCGTGGCAAAGAGAGAATCCACATTTTCATCCTTCATCCGCATGGCCGGGTCTCTCCAGTCCAGGAACGTCAGATGACCACAGTCCTGGATGCCAATGTTCACAACATCGCCGTGCAGGGGGACTTTGACGACGGACAGCGTATCGTCAAGGCCTTGTTCAACGACCTGGACTTCAAGAATACCTACCAGCTGGGAGCGGTCAACTCCATCAACTGGGCACGTATTCTGGCCCAGGTTGTCTATTACGTTTACGCCTGGGGTCGGGTGACGGAAGGCGACACCGGGCATGCCGTGACATTTTCGGTGCCAACCGGCAACTTTGGCGACATCTTTGCCGGTTTTGTGGCGCGCCGCATGGGTCTACCCATACACCGACTGCTGTTGGCCACCAACCGCAATGACATTTTGACCCGTTTTGTGGCCACGGGTGTTTATGAAACCGGGCAGGTTGCGCCGACCGTCAGTCCATCCATGGATATTCAGGTCTCTTCCAACTTCGAGCGCTATCTCTACTATCTCTTCGATGCCAATGCGAAACGGGTACGTGACTGCATGGAGCAACTCTCCCGCACGGGCCGATTCCAGGTGACGGCAGATGAGCAGGCCGCAGCGGCGCGGGAGTTTCCGGCCATGGCAGTCTCCGAGGCAGCGACCTTGCAACAAATCCGGGATACCGACGCGCAGCACCGCTATCTGTTGGATCCCCATACCGCTGTCGGCGTGCATGCGGCCCGAGACGAAAAGGGGTCGGTGATTTGTCTGGCCACTGCCCACCCGGCCAAGTTTGCCGACGCCGTGCGCCAGGCGACCGGTCGTGACCCGGAATTGCCGCCTGTTTTTGCCGGTCTCTTGGCCATGCCCACCCGTTGCGCCGTGCTGCCTGCCGATGTCGAGGCCGTGCGCCGCTTTATTCAGGAGACTCGGGGAGTTTTGTGAAACTTTCATGTAACCATTCAGCACCATCCCAAAAAAACATGGGGATACAAGCCTTTGTCAGGGCTTCGCCCCGAACCCCGCCAGGACTCTGCCCCGGACCCGCCAGGACTCTGCCCCGGACCCGCCAGGACTCTGCCCCGGACCCGCCAGGGAGCCAGCCCCCTGGACCCCGATTGCGTGGCCAGGTGGTGGATGGTGGCGTTTTACTTCCCGTACCCATTTTTTTGCAATATCTCGTCGATCCGTTCCTCAAAGTCCTCGCCCACCGGCTTGAAGATCAAGGCGTCACAGCCTCCGAACATGGCCCTTGGCTCATCCCGGGATATGGCACCCGCTGTTACCGCGACGATACAACCGGTGTACCCCTGCTGGCGCAGTGCGACCACGGCTTCACTGCCATCCATGACCGGCATGTGCATATCGAAGAGCACAAGATCGTAGGCGTTGGCGAGGGTTTTTTCCATACCCTCCCGGCCATTTTCGGCCTCTTCCACCGTGTGGTCGGCATATTCAAGGCGAAGTCGCAACACGGCGCGTATATCGGGTTGGTCATCTACGATCAGGATATGGGCCATCACATCACCTGTGCCAGTGGAATGGTAAAACGAAATGTCGAACCTGCATCGGGAGTGCTGGTAACGGTTATCGTGCCACCAGATATGTCGACCAGTTTCCTGGTAATGGTCAAACCAAGGCCGGAACCCCCGACGCGACGTGTCGCGGATCGATCCACCTGGTGGAAACGGTCGAAGATGCGTTCCAATTCGTCGGGGGGAATGCCCTGGCCGGTGTCGGCGATGGCAAACTCGGCAAAGTTCCCGGAGCGAACAATAGTGACGTGAATCACGCCCTGGTCGGTGAACTTGATGGCATTGCCGATAAGATTGATGAGAATTTGCCGCAGACGGGTCGCATCGGCCATGACGAGAAGACTTTCCAGCGTGTTGGCCAGACGCAGATTTTTTTCATCTGCCTTGACACGCAGGGCATCCAGGACACCCCGGACAATCTCCCCGGCATCAACCACGCGAAAATCCATGGCAAACTTGCCCGACTCAATTTTGGCTATGTCGAGAAGATCATTGATCAGCGTGAGCAGATGCTCGCCGTTGCGATGCATCTCTCCGGCCATCTTGCCGATCTGCTGCATGAATTTTTCGAGCAACTCCGCCTCGGGCCTGTCGGCAAGGGCCTGAAACAATTTTTTTGCCGTTGGATTCTTGCTTTCCGTGCGGGTGAGCAGAGGCAGATAGCCCAGAATGACCGTCAGTGGCGTGCGCAGTTCATGACTCATCATGTTGAGAAACTCGGACTTGGCCCGATTGGCATTTTCAGCCGCCTCCTTTGCTGCCAACAGGTCGTGTTCCGTTTGTTTTCTTTCTGTAATATCAACAATACACCCAACAAAAATCTGCTTCTCGCCAACCAGAACCTCACCCACGGCCAACCAGAGCGGAAAAATGGTTCCATCCTTGCGCAAGCCAAGCACCTCCCGACCGCCGACCTTGATGATGCGGGATTCCCTGGTTCGGATATACCGCTCGATATAACCATCGTGATGCACATGGTAGGGATCAGGCATGAGCATTTTAACGTTTTCCCCAATGACCTCGGCTCGTGTATACCCAAACATCTCCTCGGCAGCCAAGTTGAACGTGATAATACGGCGATCTGCATTCATGGTGACGATGGCATTGACCGCCGTCTCCAGGATGGCCTTCGTCATGGAAGTGTTCACGGTCAATGCATCGGTGGCTTTTTTGGTCTGGTCAACGGCCTGATCGCGCTGATGGGTCACCCTACCCATGAAACCGAACAACAAAAGGCTGAACAACAGGCCTCCGACCAGAATGATCTCAGGCTCTTTTCGGTTCATGCTGGCATCCAATGCCGGCGTACTTTGCAGCTCCAGGGTCCACTCCCGACCCGAAATGAGCAGTGACTCCCGGTGTACAAACTTTCCCATGACCCTTCTGGAGGTATGCTCAGTCGCTGAATCATACATGAGGTTGTCCGGCTGAATATCCCGGCCATCGAAGATGCGCAAGGCGACAAACTCGTGTTCGCTGCCCAGGATGTCCTGCATGAGGTCGTTCATACGGAACGGTGCGTAGACAAAACCGAGAATGGCAGCCTGGCGTTCCGCCATGGTGGCCAACGGCTGGGATTTGCGGTACACGGGCAGATAAAGCAGACAGCCAGCCTGTTTGTTTGTTGCCGTCTCCTGCACCAGGAAGACCCTGCCGGAAAGGGCAGGCTCGCCAGTATCGCGGGCACGCTCCATGGCGGCCCGGCGGACAGGCTCCGTGTACATGTCATAGCCAAAAGCACGTTGGTTGCGTTGGTCGAAGGGTTCGATAAAAATGATTGAAGTATAGATATCCCGCAAGCCTTCAGGGCGAAGGTGATAATTGGCAAAACCTTCGGCGCGCACGCTCTGCACATGTCCGGCCAGCTCATCCGGGCGCACGAAAGCGGCCCAGCCAAACCCCTGGATGCCAGGAAATCTTTCGCCAATGCGCAAACTCCTGGCAAACATGTGCCACTCCTGCCGGCTGACATCCTGACTGGCGTCGAACAAACCAACTCCGCTGCGCAGAATTTGTTCATAGGTGCGCATGCGGTTTTGGATGGACAATTTATGTTCAATAACTTCCCGGGAAAACCGCACCTCGGCATACACCTTGGCCTCCTGGTGCAGATAATGCCAACCTGCATACGTTCCCCATACGGCCACCACCAGGAGCAACCATTTGACCGTCAGGAGCACATTGGGAGAGATGGAGTTCCGGATTTTCATGGGCCAAGCAGTCTTTCTGCAACCCATTCAATGCCAAGAAACGAATCGGGTCCAGGAGGCTGGCGCCCTGGCAAGGCCTGAGACTGCGTCCTGACAAATTCGAAGCGAAACCCTGACAGAGGCTTTCATGCCCGGGCTTTTCTTGAAAGGGTGCTGAATGGTGAGTACTGAACAGATTCAAAAAAACAAATATCCATCACCATTGGTAAACGAAACACCAAGCATTCCGCAAGTAAAAAGAAAACGCAGAGAGAGGCGTTTCCGGATTGCACTGGTTCCGGGGTTGCGATAGCCTGTGCAATTCGCTGTGTTTCCAAGGTTGGGGTCAAGAAGGGTGTCATCATGGTTACAGAAGGATAGAGAGTCGCCGGATGACGGGCAGAAAGTTCAAGCTTTTCTTTCCGCGTTGGCGTTTCCCCTACAATCTGGGGGATACGGTGATGCTCTCTTCCCTGTTCAAGGCAGTGCGTCAGGTCTATCAGCCCGGCACTCTGGAGGTGGTGGCCGATGCGGTCGTCGCTGGCCTTTTTGCCCATGATCCCTGGGTGGACCGGTTTGTGACGGCCTCCTGGCTGACGCGCAAGCTGATCCGCAAGTCTGCGTGGAGTTGGTATCAGCGGCGGGGAGGGCATGGCATCATCTGGCCACATTGGCAAAAAGCCGCCTTTGACCACCTGGCCATGGGTCACAACCTGGTGAATACCATCCAGGATCCCAGGCGTAATATCCTTTCCATCAACTATGCCGTCCAGTTGGGTCCGGAAATTGTGGCCTTCGACGATCTGCGGCCCCGCATCCACCTGACTCCCGAAGAGCTGGCGCGGGCGCGCCAGGAAATCGCGCCCAACGCCATCGCCCTGCACGTTGCCGCCATCCGCCAGGATCAGAGCCGCCTGGACAACGAGCGTTTGCGCTATCGTCGTTCGGCCTGGCAGCGCTTTGTCCAGTTGGTCAAGGCCCATGACCCGTCACTGGTGGTCTATGAGGTGGGACAGAAGCAGTTTGAGGGGATCGGCGACAAGCTCATCCCCATTGGTTCGATTCGTGACATGGCTGCCCGACTCAAGGCAACGCGGCTGGTGGTCCTCTCTGATGGCGGCGTCCACAACGTCTGCAATGCCATCGACCAACCCGTGCTCCTGTTCCAGGGGTACGAGTGGAACCCCCCTGAACTGTTCCAGATGGGAAACGCCCGGTTCAACCCGGCCTACCACCCCCCCTGCCGCCAACAATGCCACCTGTTCGAGGATATTCTCAACCTGCCCAAGCCCCGCGACCACTGCCATCGGGCGTGTTACGACCTCAGCCCGGAACGCCTGGCGGAAGATTGCATCGCGTTGTTGGACAAACATCCTGGCCACCAGGCTTGATGGCCACCTGGCGTCAGCCTCGCAAAACGGCCATGCCCAAGAGCAGGTATAAAACAACGAACAGGATGGGAACCCCATTTTCAACGTGTGTCAGCGGCCAGTACAGCCTGGGATTTTTTCCTCCGCCCAAAGCGACCCATTCGGCATCATATGGGGCAACCGGCAACATCTGCTCCAATGTATGAATCACTTTGAATTTCCCGGTATTCAACTGGCGATATGAATGCACCATGAACCACCAGGTCAGACAGAGCAACATGACGGCAGCGAACGGCAGCATGCCTACCCAGGTTGGCTGCAAGAGTTTTTCCTTCAGCAAGACGGCAAATGCCGCAATGAGCGCGGTGTGAACAGCCAGGAAAAACGAGTTGGCCATCACGCGCCTGGCGCTCACACGATCCGCCATCTCAACACAAAGCTTGTATTGCTCAAAAAGATGCTGCTCATAGGCGCTGCCATAGGTACGCTTTTTCTGGCGCAAAAGGTTGAGATCGTCGATACTCATCGGCAGCTTTCCCGTGGGCAGTGATCCATAACTCTGCGGAGGCTGTCCGACTCCTGACAGGAAAGCAAACGTTTGTTGGGATACGGCCATGCAGTGTGTTCCCAGAGATCGAATCGTTGCCGAAGGTGCTGAAATCGCCACAGGTATCATGAAAAAAGATGTCACCCTGGTGGTCATGCGCTACACCCCCTTCGGTGGCGATGAGACCCAGGCTGCCCTTCTGGCGGAGCACCTGGTGGCTGCGGGTTGCCACGTCACCCTGCTGTGCGCCGATTGGCGGGGAGGGCCGTTACCATCCGGTATGACCTGGGTGCGCATCCCCATGTGGCGAGGTGGTTCCTGGCTCAAGGTGTGGTCCTTCGCCCGTGCTGCGGCAAGCCATTTAAAAAAACATCCCGGCATGCGGGCCATCGCCTTCTCCCGGGTGCCGGGAGCGACCTTTTATCGGGCCGGCAGCGCCTGCCATGCGGAGTGGTTGCGCCTGCGCCAACAAACAGGCGGCTGGCGGGCTGCCCTCTCCATGGCGATCAACCCCCTGCACAGGGTGATCCGTGGCATCGAAGGGCACATCTTTGCCGATACGGTCCGGCAGGCGGGACGCATCATCGTCATGGCTCGTCTGGGGCAGGAACAAATACAACGATTCTATCCTATCCCCGATGACCGGTTCGTCGTCATTCCACCCATGGTGGATCTCAGCCGTTTCCAAAAAAGTGCGGCTGAGTGGATCGCGGATCGGCACAAGACCCGCTCGGCCCTGGGCGTGGATGAGAATGAGGCTGTTTTATTGCACGTGGGATCGGGTTTTCGCATCAAACGTTTGGCCCTCACGCTGGCCGTTGTGGCTGAATTGACGCAGCGTGGGCAGGCGGTGCGCCTGCTGATTGCCGGTTTTGACCGCAAGGAGCAATCCCGGCATGTGCGCCTTGCCCAACAACTTGGCATAGCGGAACAGGTGACCTTTCTGGGAGGGGTCGCCGATATGGCCCCTTGTTATGCGGCAGCGGATCTGCTGCTGCTTCCCAGCCTGCTGGAGACCTTCGGCGTGGTGGTGGCCGAGGCGCTCTATTGTGGCCTGCCGGTTGTGATCAGCACTGGCATGGGGGCGCGCGATCTGGTTTTGCCTGCCGCAACGTGTGGCCGGGTGGTTGCAGTGGATGCCGGCCCGACCGCCTGGGCTGCGGCTGTTGCCGAAACTCTGGACCAGAAACGCCACAGCACCGATCCCGACGCCGATGCCGCCCGGCGCCGCATGGCCGCCCTCCCCTGCATGCCCGAACGGGTTCTGGCCCAATACCTGGATCTGCTCGCAGAAATCCAGGCGTAACGATTCACCACCAGGCAGCGCATTGGGGGCAAGAAATCGGGATCCAGCAACTGTCTTGACTGTCAAGCAGCTTTTGCTAGGGGGCATGTCCATGTTTTCATGTTTTTTATCATGATGTTGAGAATGGTTAGGAGCTTCCGCATGCAGGCCGTGAGTGCTACCTTTTTGGGTTTTCCTGCATCGACCAGGCGTTGATAAAAGTGGCGTATGACCGGGTTGAAACGAGTGGCCACCAATGTGCTCATGTACTCAACTTTCGCAGTTCGCGAAATGGCTTGGTGGCCTGATTTCCGCCAGATACCCGGGTGAGGCTGGCCCTTTTGTGCTAAAATATTGCTTGCGAATTCAATATGTCAGCACGAGAAAGGCCGGCCTCATGGATAAGAATACCAGGAATCAGGCAGCATTGCCCACCCCCATGATCGATGACATCAAATCCTGGTCTTTCGGGACATTCGGGGTAGATGGCGCCGTGTTTGATCTCCTCAAGGAAATGGCCTTTTTGGGCATTTTTTCCCGCCATGGATGGAGCAAGCGCTCCGGCAAGGATCTGCCCGTCCTGATCGTCCTTCTGATCATACATCCACTGCTGAAGGTGCGTTCCATCCACATTTTCTGTCGCGACCATTTTCTGTCGATGTTCAATGTGGGCAAAGATGCTTTTTACCGCTTGTTGCAGCGCGATTTTCCCTGGAGGACGGCCCATTGGGCACTGGTCCAGAGACTCGTTCCCCATTGGCGGAAACTGGATCTCGGCAACGGCTACCTGGTGGCTGATACCACCATTAAAGGGAAGAGGGGAAACCGGATCGAGGGGGTCTGCTGGCACTACGATCACACCACAGGGCGCAAGGTTCCCGGATTCGAGACTGCCCAGTTGATCTGGGTAAATGCCCAGGATGCGTTGGCGTTGGACGCCGCCTTGCGTTTTTCCAATTGTTTTTCATTCTTGCAAGAGTTACAGGCGCTTTCTTGGCTCCTGCTTTTATTTTCTCCACTTAAACATCTTTTTTGTTTGACTTTTTTGGACGATGCAATTCCATGATTTTCATTCGCCGCCACAAGGTGCTGCGACTGATACCCAACTTGACGGCAGCCACCTGCAATTGCCATCGTGATTCCGTTAAAGTTTGTAAAATGGCGTCCCGATCCAGCCCTTCACCAGGTTGATGGCCGTTCTTCAAAGGGCGTCCGCGTTGGCGAACTGGCAGCTGTGGCTGTTTTGGTATTGGCGGGGGACGGGCCCGAAACTCGGCAGGCAGATTGGACCATGCCAAAATAGACTGTGGTGCCACGACCATGGCATGCTCCAGCATGTGTTCCAGTTCTCGCACATTGCCTGGCCAGTCGTAATCCATGATGGTCATCAGTACCTCTTCACTCACCCCTTTGACCGAACGCTTCATGCTTGTGTTGAATTTTGCCAGAAAGTGGTCGATCAGTGCGGGCAGGTCGACCTTGTGCTCCCGCAGCGGTGGCAGGTGCATTTCCACCACCTTGAGTCGGTAGTAAAGATCCTCGCGAAAAATCCCTTCCTGGATCCGTTTCCGCAAATCGCGGTTGGTGGCAGTTACCACTCGCACATCCACCTGGATGGGCTGACTGTCGCCCACTGCCTCGAAAACCTTCTCCTGTAAGACGCGAAGAAACCTTACCTGCATGTCCAGGGGAAGGTCGCCAATCTCGTCCAGGAATATGGTACCACCATCGGCCAATTTAAAACGGCCTGGTTTGTCACGTATGGCGTTGGTATAGGCCCCGCGTACATGGCCGAACAACTCGCTTTCCAACAGACCAACAGGCAGAGCAGCGCAATTGACCGCCACGAAGGGACGATGGCATCGGGGGCTGGCGTCGTGCAGGGCACGGGCCACCAGTTCCTTGCCGGTACCTGTTTCACCCGTAATGAGTACGGTGGAATCAACCTCAGCCAGTCGTTCGATCAGATCGTAGACCCCTTGCATGGACAGACTGGAACCCACCAGTCCGTGATAACCCTGGCGTGTTTTGGTTTCCCGTTCCAGCATGGCCAAGCGACTTTCATCCCGCACCACCAGGATCATTCCCTGTGTTTTTTGCACAGGATCATGGAAAAGTGAGGCTGTACAATTCAAAACACGTTCCGTGCCATCCTCATTCATGACGACCATGCGTACCGCACGTTTGCCTTCACCCTCTTTCCGTGCTTGTTGCAACAGGGGTTCAATCCTGGAAAAAAGCCAAGCGATTTCATCCCGCAACAACTGATTCATGGATGAGGGGCTAAGCCTAAAAAGACGAGCAGCCGCGTCGTTGACCTGAATGATACGCCATCCTTCGTCTATGGCGACGATGGCATCATCCACACCCTAGAAAACGGCATCCATGCGATTTTTCAGCATCTCCTGTTCTCCCCGGAGGCGTTCACACTCATTGAAATCCACAGATGCCCCACATGTTTCAAAATAAATTTGAATCACTTTGTTTCATGTTACAAAGTGTCCCTTATTTTGAAACAAAAGTACAGCGTTTAACAGTGTGAACCAAGGAAACCACATTCATTTTTTTGCCATGTCATTTATACGCAAATATAAACAAGCAAAATAAACGCCAAGAAATATCTATGTATATAATAATTCCATGATTAACCTTTAAAAAAATATATTCCTTTTAATTTTCAACAAACCACGTATTTAACCGGCCATGCAAATATAACACAACACGTCAATTCATAACATAATGTATCAATTACTCAGGCGCTAATTGAGCTATTCTTCGACTTTTGTAGATGATTACATGCAGAGCAAAATTTTTTATTTTATGCTTGGCATGCATTATGCTTTTAGATTGAATAATCATGGATGTTTTTCTTAAAAGTATTCTTTGAAATATCCACGGCTGGGATCTTGATTCTCACGGAATGAGGCCTTTAAAATTGTCTATAAATATGCTCATGGTAGCCACCATTCTGGTCGTGGACAGCGATCCGAATACGCTGTCCTTTTTCTCCAGGACATTGGAGGCCAAGGGTCACGCCGTACATCTTGCTCCCACAGCCAGGCTAGCCATCGCCTTTTTCCGAACCTCAATACCCGATCTGGTGCTGCTGAACGTTAAGATGTCAGAGATCAATGGATACGATGTTTGCAGCCAAATAAAGGCCATCAAACCGGATGCCAATGTCCCGATCATTTTCATCAGCGATCAGGCCAACCAGGACGACAAAAATAGCGTTTTCGAGGCTGGAGGTGTGGACTTTGTCACCAAGCCCCTCAGGGCGGAGGAGGTTCTGGCACGGGTGACGACCCACTTGACGTTGAGGTGGGCGCTGCGAGAAATGGGGAAACGGAATACCCTTTTGGAGGAACACATCAAACGCTGCGAAATTGCGGAGGAGACAAGCCAACAAAGAGAGGTCATGCTCAACCAGAGTGAGACGTGCTTCCGGGGTATTTTCGAGACTGCTGTCCATGGTATGGCCTTGGTTTCACCAGCTGGCAAATTTCTCAAGGTCAACCGTGCCCTGTGTGCAATCGTCGGCTATGAAGAAAAAGAGCTGTTGAACATCGATTTTCAAACCATCATCCACACCAGTGACCTGGACACCGAGTTAGCCTGTGTGCGCCTCATGCAATCGGGCACCTTACCCACCTACCAGATGGAAAGGCGCTACGTTCACAAGGATGGCCACGTTGTCTGGGTGTTATTGAGCGTCTCCACGGTTCGGGTCAACAGTGAAAGTGACAAACCAGCCAATTTTGTGTTGCACGTCCAGGATATAACTGACCGAAAGGGCATCGAAGAGGAACTCCTGGTCACCAGAAACAAGCTGCAAGTGCAAGTAGATTGCATCAACCGTATCCAGAGCCTGTACATTGAAGACCAAAACCCGGACACACTCTTTCATACTCTTCTCCTTGAAATTCTGAAACTAACGAACAGTGTTTACGGTTTTATCGCCGAAACAAGAAAAGATGATAAAGGTGATTCCTACCTTCATGCATTGGCCATTTCCAACATGGCCTGGAACAAGGATAGCAGGGAGTATTACGAGGCCAATGACCTGTCCGGAATCTGTTTTGCCAAAATGCGCGGGTTGCATGTCGCAGCACTGGCCAGTGGTGTACCGGTGATCGCCAACGACCCGGCCAACGATCCTCGCAGCTGTGATCTGCCACCTGATCATCCTGTGCTCAATACATTTCTGGGCATGCCTATTAAGCAGGGGGAGAAGGTCGTGGGTGTGATGGGGATAGCCAATCGCCAACCCGGTTACGATATGGCCTTGGTAGATGCGTACCTGGGACCGGTGATGTTGGCTTGCGCACAACTCATTGAAAGGTTCCAGGAACGCGGAAAGAGAGTCGGGATCGCAAGTAAGGTGATCCAACATGAGGCCATACTTCTCAACAGGGAAGAAGGTGTTATCCTCGTCAATGCCATGGACGAGTCGATATTCTACGCCAATGCCAGTTTCGGAAAATTGTTTGACTATGATCCAGACGAGATGATTGGGAAAAATTTTAGAACTGTTAATGCGCCTGCTGATCAAATACCCCAGGAAATGTCAGCAGAGATGATCAAATCACTCAATAAAAATGGTGTGTGGGCTGGAGAAACCCGCAGTCAAAAGAGGAACGGTTCCGTTTTCTGGTGTCATGTAACTGCTTCATTGTTTGAGCATCCGGCGTTCGGAAAGGGTTGGATTTCAATTTATAGGGAGATCAGCGAAAAGAAACAGTTGACAATGGAATTTGATCAATCATTTTCCCATGTTGACGACCTTTTATGCATTGCGGATACTGACGGCAATTTCCTGTGGATCAATCCAGCCTGGGAAAAATTGTTTGGGTATCCAATGGAAGAACTGACCACTAAACCGTTTATCGCATTCATCCATGCAGAGGATGTTGAATCCACCAAACAATCGCTTGTTGCACAAAACAATCAAAATCCAATCGGCAGCTTCGTCAACCGCTTCTATTGCAAAGGTGGCAATTTCCGATGGCTGGAGTGGCGTTCAATCCTGGTTGGAAATCTCATCTATGCCACCGCAAGCGACATAACCGAGCACAGGGCAACCGAGATGATCATGCGCCAACAGGCAGAGGAGCTGCGTCTGTTCTACGATCTGCCCCTTATCGGTATGGCCATCACCTGTCCTCGTACCAGACGATGGAAGATGGTCAATAACTATCTTTGCCAAATGTTTGGTTACACCAAGGAAGAACTTATCCAACTCACCTGGGCCGAGATGATTCACCCCCATGACTTGGAAGGTATCCTGGAATGTTTTCTTGATATTATGCAGGGCAAATCCGACAACTGTTCCATGGACTCAAGATTTCTCCGCAAGAATGGCCAAATCGTGGATATCGTCTTCAATGTTCAGGCCATTCGCAATGATTCCGGCCAGGTGGAACGGTTCTTTGGCACGTTACTGAATATTACCGAACGCAAACAAACAGAGGATGCCCTTCGCGAGGAATTGACGAAAAATAAAATGTTTTCTGACATCATGGATAATATCGAGGCCCATATTTACATTAAAAATCGCCAACGGAGATATATCTATGCGAATCGCTTAGCTCTTGAACTTTTCCAGTGTTCTGCCGAAGGGTTGATCGAGTCAGGGGATGAAAGATTTTATTCCTCTGGCGCCACATTGGAGCAGATCGCATCCATTGATAAACGTGTCCTGGAACATGGCGAAACAACCAATGAAACCACAAAGGTTACTCCACTAAGTATTGGCAAAGAGCGGGTTTACCTGGAAGCCAAGCGTCCGATTTACGACAAGGCAGGGGAGATATGGGGCCTAAGCGGCATCTTCTATGACATCACCGATCAAAGTCGTATTGATGAGGCGTTGCGAGAAAACGAACTGAGGTTGAGGGAAATCACCTCCACCTTGGCTGAGGGTCTGTATGTCATTGACCTGCATGGACGGATCACCTTCATCAACCCCACTGCCCTGACCATGTTGGGTTGGCGGGAAGAGGATGTATTGGGAAAAAATTCCCAACTTCTCTTCCACCATACCAAAGCCGACGGTACTCCCGTTCTCGCCACTGATTGTCTGTTGCACGCTGTGCTGACTCAAAAAATCATAGCCACTTCGGAGGGAGAATGGCTCTGGCACCGGGATGGGACCGGATTTCCAGTTTCCATGACCGCATCACCTATAGTCAACGGTAAGGTGAAAGGAGCCGTCGTGGCCTTCCGGGACATTACCAATCGCAGGAAGAGGGAGATGGACCTGTGCCAAGCCAAGGAGCAAACAGAAAAGGCCACTCAAGCCAAGAGTGAGTTTTTGGCAACAATGAGCCATGAAATTCGTACCCCCATGAATGTCGTGCTGGGCATGAGCGATATCTTGCTGGAAACCGATTTGGATCAAAATCAGCGTCGCTATGTGGAGATGATGCACCGTTCAGGAGGTGCGCTTTTGGGAATCATCAACGATGTTCTGGATTTCTCCCGGATTGAGTCTGGTCAATTCACACTAGTTGACATTCCATTTTCGCCCGGCATCGTTGTGAATGATACGATCCAAATGATGCAGCTCTCTGCCGAGCAAAAGAGCAATAATCTAGTAGCGAGTATTGTCGGACAAATCCCCGATGCCATTTTGGGAGATGATAGCCGAGTTCGCCAGGTTCTCGTCAACCTGATCGGTAATGCTGCCAAATTCACCGACCATGGTCAGATCAAAGTTCACCTGGGTTTCCATCCTCAGGAACGGGACACCTTTCTTTTCTCCGTTTCCGACACAGGCATTGGTATTGCCACACACCATCTGGAGCACATCTTCAGTCTATTTACCCAGGCAGATTCCAGAATAACCCGGCGATTTGGCGGAACCGGGTTGGGGCTGGCCATCTCCCGTCGGCTCGTGGAGTTGATGGGAGGACGTCTATGGGTAGAGAGTGAAGAAAAGCGGGGAAGCACCTTCTTTTTTACTTTGCCGATACGCATCGCTGAAGCATCCACTCTCCCGACCTCGCAGGCACATGATGCCTTGGATATCCCGAATCGGAGCCTGCGCATACTGCTGGTGGAGGACTCGCCTGACAATCAAGCCCTGTTCCAAATTTACCTGAAAAATTCGTCCCATCAGTTGGTCATGGTCAATGACGGCATCGAAGCGGTGGCGCGTGTACACGAAGAGTCGTTCGACCTGGTGTTGATGGATATCCAAATGCCCAACATGGACGGTTATACGGCTACCCGAGCCATTCGCCAGTGGGAAAGAGAAGAAGGGCGTTCCCCTTTGATTATCATTGCTCTAAGCGCCCATGCAGCCATTGGAAAAAAGGAAGAGAGCTTGGCAGCCGGGTGCGATGATCATCTCACCAAGCCCATCAAGAAACTGGCGCTGCTGTCGGCGCTGAATCGCTACGCCGTACTGGGTGACGTGGATGAGGTGGCAGCAGGTCACCCAGTCCCAGTTTATGACTCAGCGAATGGTGTCGTGGAAGAAGCACAGGGTACCGCCACTCCCATCACCAATCGTTCGCACCATCGACCAAGGAAGAAAAAAGTCCCATTGCAACTGGACCCCAATGTTGAGGCGAACTGTGCGCATCAGGAACCCTTGCTCGCTGCCAGATGTGAGATAGAGGAGCAGAAATGAAGTGGACGCTGGGTTTTCAGGATTTTACGGACCATGTGCATCGGGCGCCCTTTTTGACTGTCGGGGAGAAAATTCATCAAGGAAAGGATCTGTTGAGGTATTGCACCAGCGTATGCACCACCTGCTGCAAGTTCATGCCGCCCATGCCCTCCAAGCGGCCAACGCAGAACGTCTTCGTCTGTTGATGGAACTGAACCGCCGAGCACGTGAGCTCAACATGCAGGAACTGTGTGACCAAGCCTTGGAGATCGCCGTGATCCTCACCCACAGCCAAGCCGGTTTTCTAATCCTGTTCAACGAGGATCAAAACACCTTTGCCCAAGTTTCCTGGAGCAAGGGTTCGCAACAACTTTGCTCCATACCGAGCCGGATTCCCAATCCCCTGGCCGAGGCTGGGGCATGGGCCGATTGTGCACGACAATTGCGTCCGGTGGTCTACAACGATTATCTGTCTCTGGCGAATCGGAAGGGTCTCCCTGATGGACACTTTCCAGTTTCTCGGTACTTGGGCGTCCCAGTAGTGGAAGAGGGCAGGATATGCAAGATCCTGGCAGTGTGCAACAAAGTCGATCCCTACAATGATAACGACGTCCAGCAACTTCAGGAGGTGGCGGACAATGTGCATGAATTTGTGATGCGCCGACACTGGGAGGAACAATTGAAACAGGCCAAGGAAGATGCGGAAATCGCCAACCGGGCCAAGGCCGACTTTCTCTCTGCCATGAGCCACGAGATCCGCACGCCGATGAACGGGGTGCTGGGCATGGCCGATCTGGTCCTCTGCACACCCCTGACCGACCAGCAACGCCATTACATCTCGACCATTCACCGCTCTGGTCGCACCTTGCTGCGCATCATCAACGATATCCTGGACCTCTCCAAGATTCAGGCAGGTCACCTGGCCCTGGAACTGCTGCGGTTCCACCTGGAAGATGTGATCCGGGACGTGGCTGCCATGTTCGTCGAACGAGCCAAGGCCAAGGGAGTGGCCCTGGACATTCAGATTAACCCCGGGGTTCATCGTCATCTCCTGGGTGATCCATATCGCCTCAGTCAGATCCTGTTCAACTTGGTGGGCAATGCCCTCAAATTTACCGAACAGGGTTCCGTCCGGGTGACGGTGAATGGCCTGGAGGAGCGGGATGCGGATTGCCTCTTGCGTTGCCAGGTGACCGACACTGGGATCGGCATGACTCCCGACTATCAAAGTCGGATGTTCCAGGCCTTTTCCCAGGCAGATCCTTCGATCTCACGCAAGTTCGGCGGCACCGGTCTGGGATTGGCGATTACCAAGCAACTGGTAATCATGATGGACGGGGAATTGGGGGTGGAGAGCGTCTCCGGCCAGGGTTCAACCTTCTGGTTCACTGCCCGTTTTGGCAAGCAACTGGCGGGGGATCAAGAGAAAATCGCCGCATGGCAGGAAACCCTTCAACCGCCCATCCCGGATAATTTCCGTTGTCAGGGTCGCATCCTGCTGGTGGAAGACAACCTGGTCAACCAGGAAGTGGCAGTGGCGACCCTGGAGTTGTTTGGCTGCCAGGTGACGGTCGCCAACAACGGCCAGCACTCTTTGGCTGCCATGGTCAAGGCGACCATCCCCTTCGATGCCATCTTCATGGATTGCGAAATGCCCATCATGGATGGTTTCGAGACCACCATGCGTTTGCGTCAATGGGAATCAAAAGCGGGCAAGCCACGCACTCCCATCATCGCCTTGACCGCCCACGTCATGGAACAAAGCCGCCAGCAATGCCGTGCGGCGGGGATGGACGACTTCATCCGGAAACCATTCAGCCAGGAAGATATGGGGGTCATCCTGCAACGTTGGCTGCCCTTTACAAGCGGAAGGGACGGTGCGCCACCATCTCCCATGCTTACCCCCGAACCAGGAGAGGTTGGGTCCGCCGTGCTTCCTGTTTTGGACCTTGTCACCCTGGGCCACATTCTGAAACTGGTCAGGCAGGGTAATCCAGGCTTGTTGACCAAGGTAGCTACAAGATACCTGATGCAGACGCCGATTCTGTTCTCTGAATTGGAAAAGGCCCTGACGACAAACGATTCCGAAGGAGTGCGGGTCGCCGCCCATGCCCTGAAATCATCCAGCCTTACCATGGGCGTTGCCCGTCTGGCTGAATTGGCACGAGCCATGGAGGTGAATCACGCCGACCTGGCCCTGGTGCAACGGCATTTTCAACAACTCGCCCCGACCTTTGGCGAAGCTCAACAGGCACTGAATGAATTCCTTGCTGCATGACCCGGAGGTTGATCACCATGCATGAACTGATCGATGAATTGGCCAATCCCTTGGTGTTGGTCGTGGATGACGAGTCCGCGCAAACAGTGTTCATGCGAGCGGCCTTGGAGCAAAGCGGTTTTCTGGTGATAGAAGCGGAGAACGGGGTGGATGGCTGGGAGTTGGTTCAGAAGGAACATCCGGACATGGTAATCTCTGACGTGGTAATGCCCAGGATGGATGGATTTACCTTGTGCCGGACCATTCGCCAACAGATGGCGCACCTGCCCGTCGTCCTGGCCACCAGCCTGGATGATCTGGCTTCGATCGATCATGCCTATCAGGTGGGAGCCACTGATTTCATTACCAAACCCGTCAACTGGGTATTGCTTGGTCATCGAGTGCGTTACATCCTGCGGGCCGCCCACACCGCCCAGGCCTTGGCAGAGAGCAAAATGGATCTGACTCGCACCCGTATGGAGATCATCCGGCGTCTGGGACAGGCGGCGGAATATCGGGACAACGAAACCGGCCTCCATATTCTGCGCATGAGCCAGTACTCTAGTATATTGGGACGTGCTCTTGGTTTCTCTCCTTTCGACCAGGATCTGCTGCTTCATGCCTCCCCCATGCATGATGTGGGCAAAATCGGTATCCCCGACGCTATCCTCCTGAAACCGGGAAAGCTGTCCATCGATGAGTTTGCCATCATGAAACAGCACACCATCTTGGGAGGAAAACTGTTGGATGAAGACCCCTCTCTGCTGCTGCGTACTGCCCACATGATTTCTCTGACTCACCACGAGAGATGGGATGGTCAAGGCTATCCCTACGGTTTGGCAGGAGAGAATATTCCTGTCATGGGTCGCATTTGCAGCCTGACCGATGTGTTTGATGCCCTTACTTCCAAACGTCCTTATAAACAACCTTGGAGCGTGGAGGATGCGGTGGATGAAATCCAGCGATGTTCCGGATCTGCTTTCGATCCCAGCATGGTGCGCGTGTTCGTTGGGATTATTCCTGAAATACTGAAAGTCAAGGATGCCCTCTCAGACATGGTGCAAGTCTGAGATCATGAAGTTGATCAGGGAGGAAAATAATGGGCAATAATCAGATGGTTTTTGCTGTTGATGGTGATATGGACGCATGGGGATCCCGCCGATTTCAGATGTGCATTCCTGAACAGTTTCTGGATTTATCCCTGGCAAGGCGTTACTGCCCTGGCCATAACGCATCCGTCAGAGAGGCCGATGGATATCTCATCCTGGATTACTTTCGCAACGAAGATGGCGGCAAGGATTGGAAATGGGGCAAACATGGCCAGGGACGCATGATTGATCCGGCTCTGGTACGAACAGACCTGATCCGAGGTGATCTGCGAGTTCTCTATTTGGGATGGCTATTAGCGGCACAGGAGGGAGTTTTGAGCAACGATTCCATGGAACCACCTCTGCCTGTCGGCCTTGCTGACATGAATGGCCCCCTGCTGTCGTTCGTGGATTTTTTCGGAATCGGTTGGGATCTTATCGAAGCTGCTGCTTCCAGCCATGACGCATTTTTGCAACCTCCCTCCAGAGAGGAAATGGTTTCGAAGATATGTGCCAAATTCGACTACGAGACAGCCTGTTTAGTGTGCGTTGCCTCGAAGGGAAATCCCCCTGTGGGGTTGGAACTGCTCCGTCGTTTGGCAGCCGTTTCCAGGAAAAAATCGCCGTCCTCAAAGACAACTGACCATCGTAACGTGGGACATATATTGGCCCTGGCAAAAATAAAGGGGCAGAAAAGAGACAACACGACCAGGGATAGAAAATGGGGTGGTGTCAACTCTTGACCTGTTGCGTAGTCCTACACAGGTAAGGATGCATTGTAGTCATGGATAAAATACCAAATTGCGCCGATATGGTTCACGAGTTTCTTCGAAAAAGATAGAGTCATTCACACCAAACGTGAAACTCGTTGTCGCATGGTATTATTGAAACGTTCAATATTATTGGTTTTACCACTGTCTTTTCCGACTGCTTTGTGACGCTTTTCTGGAATCACAGTTTCATATGAAGACCAGAAATCAGTATAACAAACAGCACACTGACGGTAAACGGAGGGGAGTGAATTCCAAAAAGATCTTGCTCCATTCCGGTCTCGCGCTCCAACAAAGACACCTACAATTCGCTTGGAAATCACATCTATTGCCAACCAAATCCATTGTTTATTGTCTTTATTTTGCACAAACGACCACATCTCGTCACATTCTATGGTAAGTTTCCCTTTGATTCCAATATGTTCCATCTTGCGAGGAATTGACTCGAATTTGCTATTGACATACGCTTGTAGCCAACCTTCAGAAACACCAGAAACTCTGGCAATACCTGCCAATGAGACTCGTTCAAGGAGTAATCGATCAATCAATTGTATGGCTTCTTCACTAATCCGGATATTTTTAGGATTTTCAACAAATTGCCTCCCACAATCTCGACATTTGAAATTTTGGTCACCATGCCTTGTGAGTCCATTTTTCACGATGAAGACCCCTCCGCAACTGGGACAAACCAACCGATCTTTGAGCCAATTCAAAATGGCCGCAATCGCTATCCATCCCATGTCTCCGACCTCCATATCGGAAACATGATTTTTACATCAAATCATAACGTTGAGTCCATCCTTACCTGTGAGGCACTACGCGCCTGCCCTGGGTGCTGAATCGAGACCTCTGGACTTGGATCCGGCAGCATGATCAAATGATGGGTATCGGAACCTTGCCGCCTGCCGAATGTTCCCCCACCTGGAGACACAACCCCATGTCCGGTCGCAAAAAAATTGTCATGTTCCGCACCCTGGAGCATCACACCGCTTCCCGGTTGTATTGTCTGGCCATGGCACGCCAGGGCGTGGATCTGGTGGAAATTCCCTTCGACCACACCCTGTTGACTCAGCCGGTTCGCGAGATTCCCCCCGCCGATCTGGTCTTGATGGTGGATTGTGGCATGCCCGTCGTTTTTCCCGGTCTGCCGGAATATGCCGGTCGCAAAGGCTATGTCAGCATCGACTCGTGTCACAAGTTGGAACAACACAAGAAATATGTGGCGGATTGTGGCTTCCACGACGTTTGGGTGGCCCAGAAACATGTCGTGGATCAATTTCCGGGGAAGGGCCGTTGGCTGCCCCTGGCCGCCGACCCATGGATCCACGCCACCCGCCCCGAATTGGCGCGGCAAGCCTTTCTCCGCTCCCGCTGCTGGGGTCCGGCGTCCTACGATGTGGGCATGTGCGGGGCGCCCTATCCCCACCGGCGGCAGTTTGCACGGCTGTTCCGGAAACATGGCTTCTCCACCAACTTCCACTTTCGACGCCGCTTTGGTGAACTGGCCACCTGGGAGTTGTCCCGTTGTACGGTCGGCTTCAACGTGGGCGCCGGCTATACCGGCCTGAAAGGCCAGGACATGAACATGCGCATCTTCGAAACCATGGCCAACGGGCAATGCATGCTGTTGACCAACACCTACCCTGGATTGGGTTATGAAGAGTTGTTCGAGGTGGGGGTGCATTATGCCACTTTTGCCAGCGACCAGGAGGCGCTGGACAAGGTGCGTCATTATGTGTCTCACCCCCTTGAAGCCATCGACATGGCCCGCCGGGCCCAATCCCTGATCCTGGCCCAGCACACCTATGACCACCGCTGCCAGGCCATTCTGCGCGCCCTTTCCTGAACAAGCATGGCCCACATCAAAAACGCATGAAAAACTGGGGCAACTATTCACCACCCTTTCAAAAAAAGCCTGGATATGACAGCCTTTGTCAGGGCTTCGCCCCGAACCCCACCAGGGAGCCAGCCCCCTGGACCCCGATTCGTGGCCGGATCGTGAATAAATGGTTACCATAGACCCCGGAGATCATGCCGCCGCACCCGCGACCGCTCCTGCCAACCCTCCCTGCCCCACACCGCCTGAGCCCTCTCTGGCCCCGGTTGACCTGCTCGCAAATTATGGTGACCTGATCGATTTGACGCAGGTGCAGCGTGTTTTGGTCATTTTATTACGCCACATCGGGGATGTGATTCTGACCACGCCAGTTTTTTCGGTGTTGCAAAACCGTCACCCCCATCTGCGCATCGATGCCTTGGTCAACGAGGGAACAGAAGGGATGTTGGCCGACAATCCACACATCAACGTGGTGCACGTCTTGCGGCGCCAACAACTCAAACAAAAGGGGCTTTGGCATCGAATACACGGCGAATGGCGCCTGCTGCGCCAGATCCGGCAGGCTCGTTACAACCTGGCCATCTCCCTGACCGGCGGAGAACGGTCAACCACCCTGGCCTTTTTGGCGCGCATTCCCCTCTTTGTCTCGGCACGCGGGGGCAATACCCTGTTGGGAGGATGGATTCATCCGGTAACCCATTTGGTGAGGCACACGGGGTATCGGCGGCACTATGTGGAGCGTCACCTCGACTGCCTGCGTCACATCGGCGTGCATCCCACACCGGAAGAGCGCCGTCTGCAACTCTACGATGGCCACGCCGAACAGACCCGGGCCGAACAGTTGGTGCAGGAGATGATCCGCCAGGGTCAGGAGGATGGACGGTTCATCCTCTATCACCCCACCTCGCGCTGGATGTTCAAGGCATGGCCCTCTGCCTGCGCTGCGGCCCTGGTGGACCGGTTGGCCACACATCCCGGCCTGCCGGTGGTCCTGACCGCATCCCCCGATGCCCGGGAGATGGCGTACATTCAAGGCATGCAGGGACGCATGCAGGCTCGGGTGATCAACCTTGCCGGTCAATTGACCCTGCGCGAACTGGTGGCCATGATCCGACGCGCCACGCTGTTCGTCGGTGTGGATTCAGCGCCCATGCACATGGCAGCGGCGGTGGGAACACCCGTCGTCGCCCTGTTTGGCCCCAGCAGCGAATGGGATTGGGGGCCCTGGTGTACCCACCAGCAAGTGGTCGCCTCGACACGCCACCCCTGTCGTCCCTGCAACATGGATGGATGCGGGGGCGGCAAGGTCAGCGATTGCCTGACCACGTTGCCGGTGGAAACAGTCCACCAGGCCATCTTGCGCCTGCTGGAACCACTCGACCCCCAGGGGCCATAATCGCCCATGAATACGGAACCGGGGCATTATTCAGGTAACCATGAATCGGGGTCCAGGGGGTTGGCTCCCTGGCAGATCCAGGACAGAGTCCTGGTGGGGTTCGGGGCGAAGCCCTGCCAAAGGCTTTCATGTCCAAGCTTTTCTTGCAAGGGTGGTGAATAGTTACTTTTAACGCGCATGATGTTTTTGGCCTTGATCGTCCTTTGGCCATGATGATCCCAAACGGTACATCCGGTTGGAAAGGTTGGAAAGGTTGGAAAACCTGCAATACGCCCCACACTGGGCGCTGAAAAACGCGCCCAGTGTGGGGCCATGGCCCGCCCCCCTGGGCCTTTTTTGCAAACAGCGCAAAAAAGGCCTGGGAGAAGGGGGGGCGTACAAAAACAAAACGGGGCGCTGCCCCGGACCCCGCAAGGGCGCTGCCCTTGACCCGCAAGGGCGCTGCCCTTGACCCGCCAGGGAGCCAGCCCCCTGGACCCCGATTTGCTGCCGGGTGCTGAACCAGTATGGCTTTCCACCCTTTTCATGGATCCGACATCATGCGCATCGTCTTTACTCAATTTGCCCCCCCTTTTGAACACGGCCTGGATGAAATCGCCTACCTCCGCTATGACGACTGGTATGCCAAACTGCGCCGCCACTTCGCCACCCTGGGACATGAAGTGGCCTTTGTCTCCCAGACCCGGCGCAAACAACTCCTGCACCTCCCCTGGCAGGGGTATCAGGCATTTTTTTTCCCCGTCACCAATCCCAAGGATCGCCAACACGACGGGCGTTTATGGTACTTGAGCCCGGAAGCGGAGACATGGCTGGCCGCCTTCCAACCCGACATTTTGCACGTGGTCGGGACAGGAACGGAAATGGCTCCCCGCTTTCTGCAACAGGCCGGGAACGCGGTGGCCTTCCTTTGGGAACGCACCATGCTCTCCACCACCACATTGGCTTGGCCGGAAATGCGTCTCTTCGACTATTTTCTGCTCCCCAATTCCCAGGCCTGCCAACTTGCCGCAACAGCCGGGATGGCAAAAGAACACCTGTTCCTCCTGCCCCTGGGTACGGACACCGATACTTTTCACCCCTTGGGGCAACCCCGGCGCTACGACCTGGTCAGCTCGGGCAACCTCTCCTCCCAGAAACAATACCACCGGGTGCAACGGATCGTCCTGGAGCATGGTTTGAGCTGGCTGCATGCGGGGGGGTATATCAAAGGCAAACCCTATAGCCGTCTGAACGACCTGCTCCACTCCCACAACATGCGTAAAATAGGGCTGTTTCGTGGCCTGAAACGCTCGGGTGACGGCAAGGTGGCCTCGGCCCGGTTTTCCCATGACCGGATGCCCGAAGTGTACAATCAGGGCCGTCTGCTGGTGCATCCGTCACTCAAAGAGGGGGCGGCCCGGGCCGTTCAGGAGGCCTTGGCCTGCGCCACACCGGTGGTGGGGTTGCGCCAGGCCCTTCCCTGGGTGGAACCGGAATTTGGCCTGCTGCTGGATGATGTGAACGAATTGGAAGGCGCCATCCTGCAACTGCTGGCCGATCCCCCCAGGCTGGAGGCCATGGGAGCGGCAGGACGGAAATGGCTACAGGACAATCATGCGTTCACCCGGTTGGCGGCGTTTGTGGAAAATCTGCACGGACTCGGCAAGAGGAAGTGGTAGCACTGACCCAAGCCTGCCAGGTCATCCACATCCTGGTCAAACGGCCAACACGCACCGGGTGATCGAAAACGTTGCAGCCACATTTTTGCAGGCAGGACAGGTAGTGCCGATAGACCGCCCCCATGGCCAGGGCCGACCGAACTTCACGCCGGCCAATCTCCGTTGCCAACCGGTCGGCGTGTTGGAAATGGGCCGCAGCCGCCTCGGCAACCTGCTCCAAAACCCCCTGCAACTCCGGCAACCAGTGCCCCGCCAACACCCGATCCGGCGCTATACCCGCCCGCTGCAACATCTCCAGAGGGAGATAAATGCGCCCCATGCGGGCATCCTCGGCCAAATCCCGTAAAATGTTGGTCAATTGCAATGCCACACCCAGATGATGGGCAAACTGGCCCGCAAGAGGAGAGTGGGCCACTCCCAACAGGCGCAAGGCCACCTGCCCCACCGCAACCGCCACCTTGCTGCAATACAACTCCAACTCCGCCATGCCTGGGTAGCGTTGCCCGACCAGATCCATGGCCATCCCGTCGAGAATGGCAAAAAAGGGTTCCGGTTCCAGGGCAAAAACGGTCTGCGCCCAGACGAGTTCCTGCGCTATCGGGTGTTGGGGAACCCCGGCAAAGGTGCGTTCCATCTCCTCCCGCCACCATGCCAACTCGATCCGCGCCATGTCTGTATTCTGGCAACAATCAACGATGTCATCCACGGAACGACAAAACGCATACAGGGCGTGCATCCCCCGCCGGCGGACTTTGGGGAAAAGACGCAAGGCATGATAGAACGAAGAGCCGGAACGACGTGTCACCTCCTGGCA
This sequence comes from Magnetococcales bacterium, assembly GCA_015231175.1. Taxonomy (NCBI): domain Bacteria; kingdom Pseudomonadati; phylum Pseudomonadota; class Magnetococcia; order Magnetococcales; species Magnetococcales bacterium. Next base: position 75,723 of record JADGBZ010000010.1, read on the forward strand.
ATAGTCAGCCGGGGTCATGTGACCACCCGATGCAAAGCCCGCATGAGGCACCCCATGCGGTCACGCCCGTCCAGATGATGTCGAATCCGCAGGGTGTTGCCACCCGAAAGCTCGATCTTGTCCAGCACCGCCATGCCGGCCTGCCAAATGACGGCCAGTTCAAGATTGAATGGCCACGACAACAGGTCGATCAGAGGATCCCCGGCTTGAAACAGCCGGCGCGTCTCCTCCACCAGATAGAGCAGCAAACTGCCCACAGCCGGAGAAAAACGCCGCTCCAGAATCAACTTTTCATCCACCCCGAACCGCTCCATCTCTTCACGCGGTACATAGAGGGGACGCCCTTTCCAGGGATCCATGCCCAAATCCTGCCAATGGTTGGTCAATTGCAGCGCCGTACAAATGGCATCCGACCACCGCAACCCTTCGGGGTGCTCCATTCCTGCAAAATGCAAGACCACCCGTCCGACCGGATTGGCTGAATAGCGGCAATAGTCCTCCAACTGTTCCACCGTGTCATAACGCTTGTTGGTCACATCCAAGCGAAAGGCGATCAGCAGTTCATACAAGGGTCGCGCCGGCAGACCCGTGGCCTGGAAGGTATGGGACAATGCCCGAAAGACCGGATGATCCGGCTGACCGGTCTCCGCCAACCGCAAGCGCCGGGACCAATCGTCCAGGAGCTGCAACCGTTCGGCGATATCACGTCCCGGCGTATCGGCAAAATCATCCGCCATGCGGGCAAAGGCGTACACCGCATGCAGGAAGGGGCGCACCCGCCGCGGACTCAAAAAGGAACCGACAGGAAAATTTTCCGGGTGCCCACGCACAATCTCCGCACAGTAGCGAAAATCATCCAGGAGAGCGCCGGGAATGGGTTTGGTCACACGCATGGCCAAGCCTGAGCCGCACTCATTCGGCCTGCGGGTGCAACCCAGGATCGGACGTGCCCGCCACACCTCCGAAATCGGGATCGACAGCACCCATCATGACGACTTCCACCCGGTTCCGTCCTCCCTCCTTGGCCTGGTACAAACCCAGATCCGCACATTGCAGAAGCCGTTCCACCAAACGTTGCACATCTTCACCGGAAGCCAACATTTTTTCACTCTCCGCCTGGCCAGGTTCCGCCAGACACCCCGCCAGGGTGCAGACCCCGAAACTGGCCGTCACCTGAAGGTGTTGCCGACCGATCTTGAAGCGCAGCGAAGCCACATCATGGCGGATCTTGTTGGCCGTGCTGACCGCCGCATCCAGATCCGTTTCCGGCAGGATCACGGCGAACTCCTCGCCGCCGAACCGGGCGAGATAGTCCGACTGCCGCAACAGGTTCCGGGTCTGCCCTGCCACCGCCGTCAGCACCTTGTCCCCGACCGGGTGACCGAAGGTGTCATTGATCTTTTTAAAATGGTCCAGGTCAAACATAAGCATGGCGAGGGGCAGATCATGCCGCAGGCTCCGTGCCACCTCCCGTTCCATGTGCTGATCCAACGCCCGCCGGTTGGGGATTCCAGTCAAGCGATCCGTCAAGCTCTCGACCCTGGCCTGCGCCAACTCATGGGAAACCCGGGTCAGATGATCCTGCGTCTCCCGCAACTTGCGTTGACTTTCAGATAATTGCCGGTAAACAAGATGCGTATGCGCCTTGAGGGACTCGGCCTCCCGCACCAGGGTCTCCCGCAATTCAAACAGCTCTGTAACGCTGCGCGCCTCCTGCAACCGAACGATGGCGCCGCCCAATTGTTTGTCCAGCCCTCCCGTCTGACCGCGAATTTCATGGATGTAGCCGGCAACCTCAGCCACCAGGTTGACAAACACCTCTCGTTCCCGCTTCCACTTCCGGTGCAACCCCTCCCCTGCCTGGATCACCTGGTCACAAAAAGCGGTCAACTCCTGAGCAAAAGCCGGATCATCCACCGTCTGCAACCGATGCAGCATATCCTGGGTACCTGTCCTGATCCACGCCTCTTCCCCCCCCAGGACGGCCACCCCTTGCAACAGACGCCGGACCATCTCGCCCGACAATCCTCCCCCGCCTGCACCCGTCCATTGCCGTTGGGCGCCTTCCCCGAACCGCTCTGTCCTGGCCCACTCTTCGGCCATTTCCCGCAGCCAACGCGCCACCTGGCGCAGTGGGTCCAAAAAACGCGGCTCCAGATCCTCCTCGGGAACCCCACGCGCCAACTCCTTCAGGATCCGCTCGACCTCCTGTTGCCGATTGACATCCCGGGACAAGGCATACTTGACGCCATTGGTCAGGATGGAAATCAACAAACGGGTCGCCGGGTGTTCACGGTGCGATCTGCCCAAGACGGTTTCAAACATCAACGCTCGCACAACCCTGTGCGCCTCCATGAAAGTCTGTCCAAAGGCATCCTCTCCGCCAGGAGCGTCATTTCTGCACGTCCCGGTCCCGCCATGCAGCCAGCACGTCCCGGCCAATGACGAAAGCCCCGCTGGCCCCAAAGTGGAAAAAGATCCACTCCACCGGCAAATCCGGCCAACGGGTTTTCATGATCTCTTCGACATCGTCACCCACTTCGCACACCAGGAGACCCCCTGGGGCCAGATAATCCGGCGCCTGGTCCAGGATGGCCGATACCAGACGCAGCCCATCATCCCCCCCCTGCAACGCCACCGCCGGCTCATGCCGGTACTCCCTCGGCAAGGCCTCGAAAATGGCCTGCGGCACGTAGGGAGGATTGGTCACGATCAGATCGTAACATCCCGGATCCAGATTTTGAAATAAATCCGCATGCACCAGACGAATGCGCCCTCCAAACCCGAGATGGTCCCGATTGATCCGGGCCACTTCCAGGGCATCGGCGGAGATGTCGGAAGCGTCCACCAGGGCCTGGGGAAACGCCTCTGCCAAGGCCACCGCCAGACACCCGCTCCCGGTGCACAGATCCAAAATGCGCCGCACCCGTCCCGGATCCACCCAGGGTGTAAACCCCTCGGCATCATCGAACAAATTTTCGATGCAGGAGCGTGGGATCAACACCCGTTCGTCCACATAGTAGCGCCGACCGGCAAAAAAAGCCTCGCGGGTGATATACGGCGCTGGCCGGCGTTGGTGGATACGCACATCCAAAACCTCGGCCACTGCATCCTGATCCTCCCGCGTCACCATCAGGTCATGACACACCTCCACCGTTTCAAATGGCACGGAAAGTGCGTAACACACCAAATATTCGGCCTCGGCATAGGGATCCTGCATGCCGTTGGCGTGGCAAAGGCCGGAACGCCGCAGGCGCGAGGCCGCTCGTTGGATCAGCCGCCCCAGGGAGATGGGACGGGATCTTGCGGATTTGGAGGTGGATTTCTTGACGGCCATGGCGCATGTCAACCTGTCGTGTGAGCCGCATCTGAATCCCATGATACCATTCTGGCCTCGGAATCCAATGTCGGGAGTTTTTTTTTGACAGTTCTCATGGGCAGACTTGTCGTTTCCCCCATTCTGGCATACTATTTTCGTTGGTTTTTTGACAATGTTGAGTTTTTGACGGTTCACTCTCCCGTAACCGCATACCATTGAGAGTTTAAACAGGACGTTATCTCTGTCAGGAGGAGACGTGTACGGCATTAAAGGACAATCGCCGTCCATGCGGCGGCTTTTCAAGCTGATCGAAAGGGTCGCCGCCACCGACGCCACGGTGCTGATTCAAGGAGAGAGCGGCACTGGCAAGGAATTGATCTCCAAGGCCATTCACGAAAGCTCCAACCGCAAGTCGGGGCCTCTGATCCCGGTCAACTGCGGCGCCATTCCGGAAGATCTTCTGGAGTCGGAGCTGTTCGGCCACGTCAAGGGGTCGTTCACCGGCGCCGCCTTCACCCGCAAAGGGCGCTTCGAGGCCGCCAAGGACGGCACCCTCTTCCTGGATGAGATCGGGGACATGAGCCCCAAGCTCCAGGTCAAAATGTTGCGGGTTCTGCAAGAAAAGATTGTTGAGCCCGTCGGTGGCGTCACGCCCATCCCGGTCAACGTGCGCGTCATCGCCGCGACCAACAAAAATCTTGAAGAGGAGGTCGCCAACAACAATTTCCGTGAAGACCTCTTCTACCGTCTCAACGTCGTACCCCTACAGGTTCCCCCGCTGCGGGAACGCCCGGAGGATATCCTGCTCCTTGCCGACCACTTTGCCGAACAGTTTGCCCAAATCCAAAACCGGAGCAAGGTGGTCCTTACCCCGGAAATTCAACAAATGTTTCTCAGGTACCCCTGGAATGGCAACGTGCGGGAAATGCAAAACCTGATGGAACGATTGACCGTCTTGTGTGATGGCGAGGTTCTGCCTGAAGACCTCCCCCTCCGCATGCTGGACCAGGAGGCCGATGTCGATGACGATGAACCCATCCCCGCCTCGGCCTTTTCCATCCCTAATCTCGCTGAAAACGGTGGCACTGACTTCAATCGCGAGGTGGAAGCCTACGAAAACCAACTCATTCTCAGCGCGCTGGATCGAACCAACTGGAACAAGAACAAAGCCGCCCGCCTGCTCAACCTCAATCGCACCACCCTGGTGGAAAAAATCAAGAAGAAAGGCCTTGAACGCTTGGAAAAAAAATAGGCTTGCCGCCCTGCCAGCCCTGCTGTTCCTGCTGATCGGTTGCCTGCCCGATCTGGCCAATGCGGCGATCACCTACACCTCGGAGGAGAACGGTCAGAGGGATCTCTTCACGTTCCCCCTGCTGGCCGGTCAACGCCCCCCCGAGATGAGGCTGCTTGACCCGACAACCCTTCAGGTGACCATTCCCGGGCAAAGAAGCGTCCCCTTCGAGAAGGACAAGGTAGCCAAAGCGAACTTTGTCAAAGGAATCAAGCTCGAAGAGATTCACGATGGCGAGATGGGGCTCCACCTCATCCTTGACCTGAAGGAGCCCCTTTTGGAGTTCCATGGCCGGGTTCTGGCGCCACCGGACGATCGCCCCGAAGCGGCCCGCCCTCCCATGTACCGCCTCGGTATCGAACGTCCTGTCGCTCCGAGCACCACCGGGCCGGTGCGCATCCTCGGCGCCCGCATCCTGCCGGGCCGCGATGGCACGCTGGCCATCTTTGCCGTGACCGGGCCTGCCACCGTCCACCCCACCATCGACTACGGCGATGGCATCCTGAAGCTGGTCTGGACCGGAGCCTCCCAGGCCCCCAGTTGGCAAACTCCCCCCCCCGCCGGTTTGATCGAGCGCATCATCAACTACCCGTTCGCCAAACACGTGGAGATGGAACTCTCGCTCAACAAGGAGGCCGGGCAGGCCTATTTCTACTCGGAGCCCCAAGCCGGTCTCTTCGTCGTGGAGATTCGGGGAAAAAGTTCCAGCGGTCGGGAGGCCAGCAGCATCAAGCCCGGGGAAGAGGCCAGGCAGGTGATCATTCCCACCCGTGAAGCCGAGGCGCAAAAACTCTTCACCACCCGCCTGGAAGCCCTGGCCAAGAACAAGGTCATTCCCTTGAACCGCTTGACCGATCCCATTTTTGACAATCCGCCCGACAAGGTGACCCTGGCCAAAACGCCAGTCGACGAGGCCTACTTCTACGACAAGGCCAAAGAAAGCGAACGCCAACAGGATTTTGCCCAGGCCAGGGCCTATCTGAACAGCCTGGTGGAGACCTTCCCCAAAACACCCAACAGGGAGGTCGTCGACCTGTACAAGCTCTCCCTGGGCAACCGGATCGAACGCCAACCCGGCGTCATTCTGGATGAGATCGAAGGCATCTTTTCCCGGCATCCCAACACCAAACAATATGCCAAGGTACGCCTTCGGCAGTTGCGTACCTTCAACGATGCCGATCAGTTCCAGAATGCCCTGGCCATCATGTTTGATCCCAATCTGCCCAAAAACGACCCCCAGGTGCTGATGGAGCGGGGACGGACCTTCATGGAGATCGAACGTTGGGACGATGCGGAAAAGACCTTGCGCTCGGCCTTGACCATCGAACCATCAAGCGACAAGGACAAGGCAGAGACCTACTTCCTTCTCGCCCGCCTGGCCGCAAGACAAGCCCATGACGACCAGGCCACGGCCATCCTCGATCTCCTCTCCCCCGAGCATGCCGCCATCCTGGCCAACAGCCCCGGTACCCTCCAGGAGATGGCGGATATCTATTTCAACAGCGGTCGGTTTACCCAGGCCTACAACATGTATGTCCGTTTTCTGGACAACTATCCCAGGGATCCTGCCCGCGCCCCATGGGCCTTGCTGCGCATCGGGGACATCAACCGAAGACTGGGCAAGATCAAGGAGTCGGAACAGACCTTTCGACGCCTGGAGTTGCAGTTTCCCCAATCCCAGGCCATGTTCTGGCAACGCATCTACAAGATCCGCCTCGATGACAAACGTCCCCTGGAAGAGCGCCTGAAAGCCCTGGATGCCATCATCGCCGAGAAACCTCTGCCTGGCGCCGCCTATGAAGCCCGGTTTTTGCAGTCCCTGCTCCTGGCCGAAGCCAAACGCTTCCACGAAGCCATGGCCAAACTCAACCATCTTTTGGTTCTCTCCTCGCGGGGGGCCATCGTGCGACGCACCAACATACTCAAAAAAAATATCCTGGAAACCGGCATGACCGAAGCCGTGGAGTCTGGACGCCCGGAAGAGGCCGTCGCTCTGGCGGAGGCCTATGGCTCCGACTGGCGACAGAAAGATGCGTTTGACCGCCCCCGCGTCCTCCTGGCCGAGGCGTTGCTGCGTATCGGCATCCCTGAGCGCGTGCCCCCCTTGCTGGTCAACAACAAACTTCCCGAGGCCGCTGAATTCACTCAGCTCATGCTTTCCATGAAGGAGTCACCGGAACCCTCGGTCGGCACCGAAGCCGATGGCAGCGCCATCCGAAAAATCAGTCCACCCGCCGCACGGGTGGTCCTCGCCGAGGCCGGACGTCTCGCCAAAAAGGAGCAGTGGAACGATGTCATAAACCTCCTGGGCAACCTCCCGGAGGCGGTCTTCAACCCTGAAGAGAAACAACGCCGTCTCCGCCTCTTTGCCATGGCCGCCGCCGCACGGGGACGCTTTCCCCAAGCCGTGGCCACCCTGGAAAAACTCCTGTTTGAAAAGCCCATGCAGGATGGCCGGGACTTCTACTGGTACGCCACCATCCTGCAAGATTGGCAGGGAGACGATAAATCCTTGCCCGCTTTCACGCGTGTTGCCACAGAATCGACCAACAAGGAAATTCAGGCATTGGCGCAAATGCGGATTGGGGATATCCTCCAGAAGAAAGGGGATCTGCCGGGTTCCCAAAAGGCCTTTCAGGAAGCGTCCCGCCTGGATCCAGGAAGTACCTGGGCGCGTGTCGCTCGCGAAAACGCCATGCATCTCAAAATGGTTCAGGGTCTGGCGGTGGAATAGGATATGATGACTGAAATCAAGGATATATTGCTCATCGGTCGCGAAAACCGGGACTGGGCCACCCTGATGGTCCAGGTGCGCGGCGCCGGCTTCAACCCCGTTTCCGTACCTTCGGTAGCGGATGCCAAGAGCCACCTCTCTGCCCGACACCCCATCAGCCTCATCATCCTGGCAGTCGAAAGCCTGATCGACCCCCTGGAGGGAGTCCGGGAGCTGACCTTCCTCTATCGAGGCATGCCCATCCTGGTCGCTTCCACCAAGGGGAGCGTCAACGAAGCCCAAAGCGCCATCGCCCTCGGCGCCGCCGACTACCTCCTGCTCCCCATCGACGACATCGCCTTCCAGGAGACCCTGAACCGCTTCGCCAACCAATATTTCGACCCCGAGTTGGGTCGGGGCCGTCGCCTGATCTCGGCTGATCCCGGCATGAAGAAACTCCTCAATCAGGTACGCCGCGTGGCCCCTTCCAAGGCCACCGTCCTGATCCAGGGAGAAAGTGGCACTGGCAAAGAGTTGATCGCCCGCTATGTCCATCAGGTCTCCGACCGGCATAAGGATCCCTTCGTCGCCATCAACTGCGCCGCCTTGCCAGAGAACCTGCTGGAGTCCGAACTTTTCGGTCACGTCAAGGGGGCCTTTACCGGGGCGGTCACCGATCGCAAAGGCAAATTCCAGCAAGCCAACGGGGGGACCATCCTCCTGGATGAAATCTCGGAGATGTCACTCAACCTCCAGGCCAAGCTGTTGCGCGTCTTGCAGGAGGGAGAGGTCGATCCTGTCGGCAGCCGAGGCACCGTCAAGATTGATGTCCGCGTCATCGCCTCCACCAACCGCGACCTCAAGGCTTGGTCCACACAGCAAAAATTTCGCGAGGATCTTTTCTATCGCCTGAATGTCTTCCCGATCGTCATGCCCGCCCTGCGCGAACGCAAGACCGATATTCCCCTCCTTGCCGAACATTTCCGGCAACGTTTCATCACCGAACTGGGGCGCAACGAAATCTCTTTCTCCCCAGTGGCGATCGATGTATTGCAAGCCTACCACTGGCCCGGCAATGTTCGGGAGTTGGAAAACATCATTCAACGCGCCTTGCTCGTTGCCGAAGGCAAGGAGATCCTCCCCGCCGACCTGATGATCGAACCCTCGCTGGCCGAAGAGGTCGGCACACTCCCCGCCACCGAAAGCAACGAAGATCGCATCCGCATGCCTGTCGGCACCACGGTCCGGGAGATGGAAGAAATTCTCATCCGCCGCACCTTGAACGAGGTGGCTGGCAACCGCACGCGCGCTGCTGAAATCCTCGGCATCTCCATCCGTACCTTGCGCAACAAGCTCAACGAATATGCAGCTCGCCTGCCCGATTGATCCTGTTTCCGGATCGGTCCTCTCTGGCCAACGCGCGGCTGCGTGGTCGCTCCTGTTTCTCTTCCTGTTGCTTGCGGGGTGTTCCAAGGCCGAAGCTCCGGTTGTGGATCCGCAAATTTTCGCCCAGGACTCTGTTCTGGACACGTTGCAGCGCCTTTTCATGCCCAAAACCTATTGGTCAAAACGCATCGAACAACTGCAACGCTCCGTCGATGCAGCCCGCGCCGAATTCCACAAACAGCATGCGGCCTACCGCCAACTCCTGACCACCCGACGCCAAATCGCCCTCACCAACCTGAACAAGTCTGAGCGCAAAGATCCCCAGCAACAATCAGCTGCCGCCTGGCGAGAGGCCATTCGCACCACCCGCTCAGACCTGGAGCGCCTGCGCCAGCAGAGCCGACAAGCTGGTCAGGCGTTGCAGCAACAGACTCTCTGGCTGAATCAGGCGGAACTCTCCTTGAATCATGCCATGTGGTAGAGCGGCCATCCGGTGGTGTCCTACGTTGACATAACTGGTCTAGCCGGGAACAAAACCCACTCT